>DASSHD010000376.1:0-7305 GCA_035693085.1 Hanamia sp.
TGTAAGCGCAGAAGCAGCTTCCATGGCCGGCCACCTTAAACTGGGAAATATTATTTATCTGTATGATGATAATAAAATTACTATCGAAGGCCATACTTCCATCACTTTTGATGAAGACGTAACCGAGCGTTTCCAGGCTTACGGATGGCATGTACAAACAGTGGCAGATGGCAATGATACAGAAGCAATTTATACGGCAATACAAAATGCACAAAAAGAAACCAAAAGACCTTCCCTGATTAAGGTACGCACCCACATTGGGTTTGGTAGCCCTAACAAAGTAGATACTGCTGCGGCTCATGGCTCTGCGTTAGGGAAAGATGAAGTAAGATTGGTAAAAGAAAATTTTGGTTTTGATCCTGATAAAAGCTTTGTGGTTTCTGATGAAGTATTGGATTATTACAAAAGCAAAGGAAAAGCAGGAATTAAAAAGGAACAGGACTGGAAAAACATTTATTCAAAATATAAAGAGAAATATCCAAAAGAAGCGAAAGAATATGAATTGCTGAGCAGTGGGAAATTACCCGCAGGATGGAAAGATAATCTTCCTGTTTTCAAACCCGATGAAAAAGGATTGGCAACGAGAAAAGCATCGGGAAAAGCCTTAAATGCGATTGCCGCTAAATTACCTTTATTGATTGGAGGCTCTGCCGACCTTGCACCATCTACTGATACTAATCTGGATGATTTTCAATCGTTCTCAGATATTAATCATGGAGGAAGGAATTTTCACTTTGGAATTCGTGAACACGCAATGGGAGCTGTGTTGAACGGTATGGCGCTTACAAAAGGCATCATCCCTTACGGCGCAACTTTCCTTATATTTTATGATTATATGCGTCCGCCGGTAAGGCTGGCGGCTATCATGAAAATTCGCCCGATATTTATTTACACACACGATAGTATCGGCCTGGGAGAAGACGGAACTACACATCAGCCGGTGGAGCAATTGATTGGATTGCGCTCAGTACCTGATCTTACAGTCATTCGTCCTGCGGATGCCAATGAAACTGCGCAGGCGTGGCGTGTTGCATTGGAACATTCGGGCGGCCCGGTAGCCATCATTCTTACCAGGCAAAACGTACCTACTATTGACCAGGATAGATATGCAAAAGCAACCAATCTTGAAAAAGGGGCTTATATATTATCAGATTGCGAGAGTGATCCACAGGTTATTTTAATGGGAAGTGGAAGTGAAGTTCATTTGTTAGTAGAAGCACAGGAAAAATTAAAAAAAGAATCAATCCGCATTCGTGTAATAAGTTTCCCCAGTTGGGAATTATTTGACACACAAAGCGCTGAATACAAAGAAAAAGTTTTTCCAAAGAAAATTCGTAAACGCCTTGCTGTAGAAGCCGGATCACCAATAGGCTGGTGCAAATATGTAACAGATGACGGCGATGTGATCGGAATAAATAAATTCGGAGAATCTGCACCAGGTGAAGAAGTGATGAAAGAATACGGATTTAGCGTAGAAAATGTAATTGCAAAAACAAAAGCCTTGTTGCAATAATATTGTTCTATAGATAAAATATTAAATAAAAAGTGATGAATTTTTCACGAAACAACAAGAGAAATCTGTATTCACATAAGTTGAAAAGAAAACTATAAAAAAATAATCTTTATAATGATTTAAATATAAACAAAATGAACAAAGTAAAAAGTATCCATGATCTAGGCCAAAGTATTTGGCTGGATTTTTTTAACCGTGAAATAATTAACAACGGTAAACTTCAAAAATTAATTGACGAAGATGGATTGAGTGGGATCACTTCAAATCCATCCATTTTTGAAAAAGCGGTTACCGCAAGTTCGGATTATGATGATGACATTCGCAAAATGTCTGGTAAACAAAAAAGTAATGAAGAAATCTTTTTTGGCTTCGCCACCAGTGATATCAGGCGGGCCGCAGATATGCTGAAACCTACTTACGACAAATCAAAAGGAACAGATGGTTTTGTAAGCCTGGAGGTATCTCCTCATCTGGCCAATGATACAAACGGAACTATAAAACAAGCCGTGCAATTATGGAAGACTCTTGGCCGGGAAAATGTAATGATTAAAATACCGGGAACAAAGGAAGGTTTACCTGCCATACGCAAATGCATCAGTGAAGGAGTGAACATTAATATTACTTTATTATTCGGATTAGACCGGTATAAAGAAGTTACAGAGGCTTACATTTCCGGATTGGAAGATCGCGTAAAAAATAACCAGCCTATCAATCACATTGCGTCTGTTGCCAGCTTCTTCTTAAGTCGTATAGATGTTATGATTGATCCTATTCTGAAAGAAAAGAAATTGGATAAATTAGTGGGCGAAATAGCAATAGCCTCTGCAAAAGAAGCCTATCATATATTTAAAGACGTTTTCTTTAGTGATCGTTTTAAAAATCTTGAAAAGAAAGGAGCAAAAAGACAGAAAGTGCTATGGGCAAGCACAAGCGCCAAAGATCCTTCATTCAGTGATGTAAAATATGTAGAAGCATTAATAGGCCCCGATACTATCAATACACTTCCTTTGGCAACTATTGATGCTTTTCGTGATCATGGTAAACCGGTCGCCGACCTTGAAAATAATCTACAGAAAGCAACACAGAAATTGCAGGCGCTCAAAGACAACGGAATCAGTATTGACAGCATCACACAAAAATTAGAAGAAGAAGGAGTAGAGAAATTCAATAAAGCTTACGAAATATTATTAAAAGCCATTGATTCGAAAAAGATGAAACAATTAGCTTAAACATTTATAAGCTCTATTAAAAAATCGGGATAACAGATATGAACCAAAATCCGTTAGAAAGATAATTATACTGACGGTCTTTTATTTGGAACAAATCTTTTATCGAAAAGAATCAAACGGTTTTATAAACATTTAAACAAACTAAAATTTATTATTATGGCAAAAGTCAATATCAAACTTAAAAGCAAAAAGGAAGTAGCATCCGGTACGATGGCATTTCATTTTAGTAAGCCGGCTGGGTTTACATTTAAGGCAGGCCAATTTGCTGACTACACACTTATTAAACCATCAGAAACAGATGCCGAAGGAGATACCAGGAATTTTTCCCTGGGCGCACCTTGTGAAGAAGATATCATATTTACCACGAGAATGCGTGATACGGCTTTCAAACGAAACCTAAAAAAAATGGCGATAGGCACAGAAGTAATTTTTGATGGGGCGTACGGATCTTTCACTCTTCAGAACAACACTAAAATTCCTGCTGTATTTCTTTCCGGTGGCATTGGTATCACTCCTGTCAGAAGTATTGTTTTACAAGCGACACACGATAAAACAGCACACAAAATTTTTCTTTTTTATGCTAATAAAACACCTAAAGATGCAGCTTACCTGGATGAGCTGACGGAAGCACAGAAAGCAAATACCAACTTTAAGTTGATTGCATCAATGACTGATGTAGATGGCTCTAAGGACTGGAAAGGCGAAACAGGTTTTTTTACCAGGGAAATGTTGCATAAATTCATCGGTGATCTGTCGCTACCAATCTATTATCTATCGGGTCCTGCTTCAATGGTAACTTCTATCCGGAAAACACTTAATGAAGCAGGTATAGATGATGATAATATTCGCACAGAAGAATTTTCTGGGTACTAATAAATAATGAAAATCAAAATCAAACGAGTGTGTGAAAAGCTGGAAAAAAAACAATGATTTTCTTATTCTTGTAAACCGGCTTTGGCCGCGGGGTTTCGTCAAAAGCCTGTTGATATGGTTGGCATGTTACGAAGCAGGATTTCTAACAGACAGCAATAAAAAAGATTGAGAAATATAATATGGTCAGAAAGCTTCATTAATCAATTTCTATCAAACGTTATGAACAGGAAACAAACAAATTCACGCGATTTTATTTTTTATTTTATCAGTTATTTTTATAATGGTTCAAAATAATCATCCAAAAGAAATGAGGTATTCTATTAATTAAAAAGCAAAATACATGAGGCATTAATCCATTGAATAATGCAGTCATGACAATATTACTAACAAAAAATAAAAGGTGTTGGTACCAGAATAAAAAGAATTCTATTTGTCATTAAGAGGTTTTGATTTTTGGAAGTCAACAATTTTAGCAACAAGCACTATTTCTATAAGCGACTTTTTAATTGAGAGATTATTGGAATGGAATATCACAAATCACTAAAAAGAAAAACAACGCAATTAAATAAAAAAATTAAAAACAAATCAAAATGACAAAAGAAAAAAGCAAATTCAAAACAATACCTAATGGTACATCAGTAACATGGCATTACAGAAGTGCAATAGGACATGGAACAGTGATAGGTATCCATAAAATGGGCTCTAACGCAGACAATACAATGTATTCTGTTAGAGAAACAGACCATCATCCTGGCGAACCTGAAATTTTGCATCATTCCGGAAAAGCGCTATCAATGGTACGAAAGGATAAATAAAACCAGGTTGGCCTGCATTAATGAATGCCGAGTAGGTAAAAGTAGAAATCGAAATTCTGGTTATTTATCAGTTTACTGTTGATAGCATTGAAAGATGATTTCGAAGGAAGAAAAAATGATTTAATTGATATTTCTATTCATAATGAATTGTATAAAATACGTGCGCTTTTGTTATTGGATAGAAGCGAAGGTACCGCGCATGGTGGCTATCTCATGAAAGCAAGTGCCCGACCTACACTTGAAATAGTTTTGAACGGGTCACTTTGGTATTTAAAGCGAGAGATGGATAAGGATTCAGGGATTCTGCTAATAAAAATTTAAAATCAATTTTATGTCAAATAACATGGAACTGACCTAGCGAATAATATTATCGAAATTTCCTCATGTTACCGCGGCGCTTTTAGGTGCGACCCAAAGTCCAAAGAGGTCGGTGACAGAAGAAAGAAATCCGATCTCCAAGGCTATTCTGAGTAGAAAGATAACACACGCTTTGTATCAATACATTATTTCATCTATCCTTTTCGATGAGAAACATAACCACCTACCTCCGATCTTAAACCAATAGCAAGTCTGTTCCATCCATTTATAGCTACAATAGCGAAAGTTAATTCCATAATCTCTTCCGGGGAAAACAGGTTTTTCAGTTCCTCGTAAACATTATCCGGAGCGCCAGTTTCGGAAATCAAAGTCAATGACTCACACCAAGCCAGGGCTGCACGTTCTTTAGGCGAATAAAACGGCGCCTCCCGCCATGCTGCTAATACGTGGAGTCTCTGTTCGCTTTCACCAATTGCTATTGCATCCTTCGAATGCATGTCCAGGCAATAGGCACATCCATTTATTTGCGATGATCTGAACTTGATTAACTCTAATAATTTGGGATCTATACTACTTTGATCCACGACTTTTTGTAACTCTACCATGGCTTTATAACCTTCAGGTAAGGTTTTATACCCCTCTATTCTCATTTTTTTTATTTTTTATTTTTATTTATTAATTTTCCAGATCGCTCTATCTAACATTAAATCAAAATAAATCAGGCTAAGCCCAAATATTCTCCAGGCAAATACATTCTTTTTATCTTTTTTTGTAACATTGCTTTTGCCCTGTTCAATCTTACTTTCACATTGTTTTCGCTGATATGCAGCGCCTCTGCAGTTTCTGCAATGCTTAGGCCATTGAGTTCCCTTAAAGAAAACACAATGCGGTAACCTTCCGGAATTTCATGAATGGCATTTTCCAATATCCGCCCAAGTTCTTTATTCAGAGCAATTTTTTCATTGTTGGTTGAATGATGAAATAGGATACTTGATTTTTCATTTTGAATATCATCGCTGATTATTTCATTTTTAAAACTTAGTTTGTGTTTTTTTTGATAGCATTGATTAAGCATGATCCTTGTTAACCATGTTTTAAAAGATGACCTGTTTTCAAACTTTTTCAAATGGGTATATGCATTGATGTACAGATCCTGCATCAGGTCCTCTGTATTCTCATGATTGTATCTGTAAGTCCTGCCTATTTTGTAAAGAAAGGAGTCATATCTTCTGATCAATATTTCGAATAGATTTATATCACCTTCAATTATTCTTTGGATAATTTCCAAATCAGAATATTTTTCAAATTGTGCTTCCAAGGTTTCTAATTTTTAATTTCCCTTAATAAAATTCCTCTCAGGATAATTCTAATCTAGTACTAAACTTCATTTCAGAATTTAAGAAAATCTATAACAAAAACAAGATTATCCATTGTTACATTTCCTTTGCTGTTCAAAATATAATAACCAAAAGATATTATGTTACAGTCAATAAAACTTTTATTCAAATTGATTTAGGCATCGCTTCTTTCATAATCATTACTTACTTCCAAAATTGTAAACGTCTTACTCCCGCCAGGCACTTTCCATTTTACTTTTTGTCCCTGCCGAAACCCAATTAAAGCAGTTCCTATTGGAGCCATAATGGAAATCTTTTTCTGTTTGATGTTTGCTCTATCAGGCGTTACAATCACCAATTCCATTTCTTCACTTTTATCATCTGCTTTTATTCTTACTTTAGAATTTAAGCCTACTACATCTCCGGGAAGATTATCTTTATTGACCAGAGTGGCCTTTCTCAACTCATAGGTAAGCTCATCTGCGTTTCGCCTGTCAAAGGTTGGTTGCCTCCGCGCATTGTTCAGGTAAGAAATCAGTAATGAATAATCATCTTCTCTTATTACGAGATTGTTTTTTATCATTTTCATTTTTACTTAATTTAATTGTCTTTAAAAATTTTGTTGATGGTTGAACTTGTTTAACCAAATCATGAATGTGCTTTATTCTACCCGATTTCATAAGGCTAATATGTTTTAACCATTGATAATTTATCTAATAAATCAATCACACTTTATAAGCTGCAATCCATTTGGGAAAAGGAAATCATCTTCCAGGTTAAAATGTATGATGAGATCATCTTCAAACTCCTTTATTTTTTCAAATAAGGCATTATAAGCACTGCAGTCATCAAAAGCTATGTCAAAATTATTGGTAACCCGGCGAAGTGAAGTCAGATAAGTAAATACTTTTTCATGGTTATTTTGAAGTAACTTTCTTTTCCGTTTTAAAGATTGCAAAATGTTATTATCATTTCTTCCGGCACATTTTATATCGTTTACTTCTTGCCTGATTCGTGGGAACAGGAATTGTTCCTGGTATTTCATTTGATTTAATAAATCGTTCAGAAACAAAAAGATAATATTATTTATTGTTATCAATTCCGGATGAGTATGACCATGACGGTAAAAAGCTGTTTTTGCCAGGACGTAAATAGTCTCCGCAAGAAAACTCTCTGTCTCAATATTGACAATAGTTGTAGCCTCAAATTAGTTATGAACA
>DASSHD010000377.1:0-4301 GCA_035693085.1 Hanamia sp.
CCTTCAGCATTATTATTTCTTAGAAATTCCTGCTGAAATAGTTGTATCCATTTTGAAACATTAATACCCTCATTCCAGAATGGAACTGTAGGATAGCTTGTGTACCTCGGAACAGGAACATTGTATTTTTTTAAAAGATTAAAATTGATCTGCATTTGAAATCATTTAGATGCAAAGTTATTTTTACTTGTGTAAACAAAATATGAGCCTCGTCAGTTTTGCCATCAATTATGATTCAATTTACTGCGCATCACTATTAAATATTGATCAAATTTTCTGTACACGTCAGGCATTGCCACTCTGATATCATATTTTTCAGGTGCTGTAAGATTATTGGTTAACCAATTCACAAAAAGATCACATTCCTGATTTTCTGCGATTGATTGATTTTTTGATGAAATAGTATTTTTCTGAAGTTCAAAAGCATGTTCTAAATCCCTGATGGCTTCTTGCTCTTTCCCTGATTTCCAATTGAGATACCCCGTTATAAAATTAATCTCCATATTTTTTTGATCCATCATTGATAGTTTATGGAAGATAAGAGATGCTTCATTTGTTCTATTCCGGAACAATGCGATTTCACCAAGATGTAAATTTGGATTTAGTGCTTCTTTGTTCAAGTTATAAGCACGTTCGAAATATAACTTCGACTTCTCCGGATGGAAATAATTTGGATGAGTCATACAAAAAAACAGGTTTCCTAACTGATTAAATGCCCGTTCACTTTGTGGATTCAACTCAGTTAATTTTAGCCAGGATTCCCGGGCTTTATCAAAATGCCCCACTTTCATATACATATTTCCAATGTAATATAGCGCGTCTTTGTGGTCGGGATTTAATCTTAGGGCTTCCTGGTATGAAATAATGGCTGAGTCTGATTTATCCTGCAACCTGTATTGGGTAGCCCGGTTGTAATAAGTCCAGAATGCTTGTACCGAATCGGGTTTTGCAAACACAGTGGAAGAATTATTTTGTTTGGAATACTTCCGGTTTTTATAAATGGTGATTCCTATAAATGCAATGAGCAGGATAACTGCTGTAAAAATAAATTCTTTGCGTTTCATAAGGTTTCATCAATTATGAAGCTTGTCTAAATTTTTAATTCTGTTTTCTCCCTCTGTTATTTCTATGCGTTCATTTACCGGGATATTCAGGAATTGCTGGTTAAGCCCGCTGGGCCACTGAATATTAAGCGTATCTATTTTCTTAAATTTTGCTAAACCAAAATGTTGTGTCAGGCTATTTTGTGATAAGTAGGAACTCTGGTTATTAACTTCCCGAATCTGAGAAATACTATCAGTTACGATTCTAATCCTGGCACCAATAGCCGACCGGTTACTTTTTGTACCCACAAGTTTTAATTCCAGCCAGTTATTTTTATTACCTCCCTCATTTCTTAGCAGCATTCCCTCCCCACAATTATTTACAATAAATATATCAACATCTCCGTCATTATCATAATCACCAAAAGCAGCACCCCTGCCTACATTTTGAAAGGAGAGCGCTTTGCCACTGACAGATGTTACATCTGCAAATCCCTTTTCTGTTCCTTCATTCCAAAAAAGAAGGTTATTCATTGGTATTAGATTTTTTGGATTTTCTTCCTGTTGGTTAGTACTACCGTTAACTACAAATAAATCAAGTCGCGTATCATTATCGTAATCAAAGAACGAGGTTCCCCATCCTACGTAGTCTAATGAAATCTGGCCAAGGCCATAACGTTCTGACTCATCCTGAAATTGAAGCGGGGAGCGGTAAATTGAATTCTTATTGATTGAATTAAGCTTATTAGTATAGAAGCCATTTTCTTCGGCAAGCCAATGTGTTACAAACAAATCCATGGTTCCATTATTGTCCCAGTCTCCAACCCCGAGGCCCATTGCACCGCGGTAATCAGCTACGTGAGCAAGATGACTTTCTTCGCTGAAGGTTCCATCACCATTATTGAGATACAGTACATTATCGGAGACATCATTAGCAACATACAAATCAGGCCATCCATCATTATTAAAATCACACCAGGAAGCAGAAAGACTTTTTCCGGAAGGATCGGCTACTCCTGCAGCATAGGCTACTTCTGTGAAAGTTCCGTTTTTGTTGTTGTGATATAATAAATTCCGTTCGGCTGGAAAGGACAATGGATTAATATCGGCCGGTTGTTCACTATTATTTCTGCGTGATAGCAGATGGGTATTCAGTTGACTGTATTTTACATAACCACAAACGTATAAATCCAAATAGCCATCTTTGTCATAATCGGCAAAACTGGCACCTGTCCAAAAACCCTTCATTTCACCTAAACCGGATTTTTTACTCTCATCTGTGAAAGTACCATTTCCGTTATTGTGATAAAATACATTTTTGCCATACGCTGTGATAAAAATATCCGGATAACCATCGTTATCAACATCTCCAATGGCAACTCCCATTCCGCATCCGTGAAAATTGATACCGGATATTTTTGTAACATCTGTAAATGTGCCGTTACCATTATTATGATATAGCATACAATGAGCTGGTGAATTGTTCACCTGGTCAGGAGTTATTGTCAAAGGCCCTGCTTCATTTATCACTAATAAATCATCATACCCATCCTGATCAAAATCTATCCACGCTGCACCCGATCCCATATCTTCAGGTAATTGTGTGCTCCGTTGTCCATAAAAATGTTTGAAATGTATAGAGGCATTTTTTGTTACATCCGTAAAGGTTACATCAGGATGGTTCTTTGGTACGGGCTTGGATAATTCTGAAGTAACACCGTTTACATTTTCCCCGGTAATATAAAGGTTTCGCTTTTCCTTCCTGAAAAAAAGAAGAATTAATATTCCTGTAATTATAATTGCTACCAGGCTTGTTGTATAGATGGATCTTTTTCTTTTTGAAACAGACATAAGTATTATAGATGGCCGTTACGCGGTCTTTTAATGATTATCTTTTTTTGTTCACTGGATAATACGGTTACAGGAGCAGTGATATTTGGTCTGCCGTCCTCGCTAAAAAAACGGTTAAGGAAAAACTGGTTGAATTTCCGATAACATAACTCAGCGTTTACGAAGAGCGTATCGTTTTTATGAGTACGATCAATTGCATCTGGTTTATAAATAAAATTATATTTTAACTGATCACTAAAGCCGGGATAAAGTGACCGGCTGGATTTTATACCAACCAGTTCCCATAAATTATGCCTGTCAATGTCGTTGCCATACTGATCAACAGGCTGAGAACGATAGATAAAGGATCCTGAAGGAATGAAGTAATCTTTATCCAGAACTCCGGAAGAATAAACCACATTACCATAAACATCTTTTACTGTCAATTTAATCCAGGCCTGTATTAAATCAAGAGGCCCCGTAGGAAAATTGTGCCCGGATTTATTATTTGTAACGGTAATGTCTATCCCAACCTTTTGCCCGACATTAATAGAGTCGGGGGCGCCCAATTGAATAGGAATGTTCAGGCCATTATGCCATTTATCTTTTATTTCAGGAATTTGCATATCTCCTTTCAGCCATTCTTCCACCAATTCTACCTGTTCTTTACTGCCCGGAAGTTTTAATAAGGCTGGTATAAACTGGTTGCCACCAAGGAACCGGTGGCTTCGGTGCATGTTATCATTAGGCGTTCTGTTATAATCCAGTGAATCTCCATTTGCCGGATCGAAAGTAGATAGTAGTGGCATGTGGCATTCACGGCATTCAATTGTTTTCACATTTTGGCCAGGATGGTTCCAATGACTTTTTCGCCAATTGTCATATTGATTCTGCAACTGTACAGTGCCCACACCATTTACCTTTTCATCAATAAATTGTTTATGACAGGTTCCACAAAATTCCGGAGTCTTTAAAAGTGTTCTGTTAAAGGTTGCCACGTGATACTGTGGATACGCACGTATTAAAAAATCACTTAAAAATTTTGCGGTTTTCCCGTTTTCCAATTCAAACATATAGGGAACTCTTTTGGTAATCTCATACTGGGCATTCCCTTTTACATCAACTTTTGACATAGAATGACAACTTACACAGGATATTCCTTCATCCATTCCCATTGCATTTGTAAGATTTTTATCATCCAGGTTGGTAGAGCCGGATAATAAGGAAACAGGATCGTGACAACCTCCACAATACCTGGTTGAAGCAGGACCTTTTTCAACAGCCATTGCATGCTGAACTACACGAAAAGACGGATCCATTGCAGAATAGCGATGTGCGCTCACTTCCCACTCTTTTCCTATTTCAGTATGACAACCACTGCTTGTACAGGATTTTGAATTGCTCAAAAGAAGTGCATCTATTGCTTGT
>DASSHD010000378.1:0-3909 GCA_035693085.1 Hanamia sp.
TACCGATATTATTCCCTCCAAAATAAAACCTACGGTAGGCGATAATCTTACAATTGATGAAGGCGATACATTGAGTTTTAATTTGCAATGTGAGAATGGAAGTTTCCCTTTAGAAACCCTCACTTATTACTGTAATTATCCAATACGCTCTACTACTCCTGTAACCAGGTGCGGCGATGCATTTACATGGATAGCCCCTTATGATTTTATAAAGGATAACGATAAAGTAAGGCAAAAATCAGTGATAATTAAATTTATCGGGGTAGATAAATTTTTTAACAGAGATACTTCAACTGTTACTATTAATGTAAATGAAAGTATCAACTTCCCTATGCGATTGTTGGAATATAATAAGATATACGAAAGTATTGAAACCTATATAGTTCAGTTGAAAAGTACATTTCGTAATCTTGATGAAAAAATTAAAAAAACTAAAAATACCAGAACTACTTTTGATCTTACCTCTGCATCTACTGCTCTTGGGGGTACTGTTTTTTCATCGCTTCCCAATCAAAGTGAGCAAACTGTCGGGAAAATATTACCCAGTGTGGGGGTAGCTCTTGTGCCGGTAAAGGAAGCAGTAGCTCCCAACAAAAATGATGAGTTGAATTCAGCCTCCTTAGTAAGAAACGATATTAAAAGACTGCAATATCTGCTTACTGATAATACTTTAGTAGGCGATAAAGACCCTGATATTATAAAAAAGACAGGAAAATTAAAAGACGAATTACAGCAGGTACAACTTCAGCTTATTGATGTGCCGATAGTGGATAATACTACCGATACCAAAGCTCTGGATGATTATTTTAATAATCCTAAAGTGGCTAAGAAATACCGGTTAAAATCAAAATAGTATAAGGTATCAATATTAGTCAATTCAGCAAACCGTAAACGAACCTGCCTTGTCGGCCAGATAGCGAAAAAATACTTAATTTCTATTTTTTTAAGGAAAATTATGGTACCGGATCGTGCCCATGACCACCCCAGGGATTGCAACGTAAAATTCTTTTTATAGTAAGCCAGCCTCCTTTTATTGGTCCATATTTTTTTATTGCTTCTAAGCCATATTGAGAGCAGGTCGGTGTATAACGGCATGAAGGGCCAAGCCAGGGAGAAATTATTAATTGATATACTTTAATCAATCCAATAAAAGGAAGAGATATTATTTGCTTAACTGATTTCATTTAAGAAAGCAAAGTTAATAGTATTGCCGGTTTATGAATTGGTAAAAAAATTGATGCGAAACGATCTTTAAGAATTAAAATTTTAAACCGTTCTTTCCCTGGAGATATCCGCTATGAGAATTGCTGCCATGGCAAGGGCTGCGTCTTTTAGCATGTTGGTAATAAATATCATCTTTATGTTCACATTGGATGCACGTACAATCCCAGGCACATCTACAGTAAATACCACAATCAATAATAATATAGCCAAAAGATAACCGGCGAGCTTTGCGTACCGGTCAAGGATAAACGCAACTGCTGCCAGCATAAACCCGGCACCTGAAATATACACCATTATCCTTGAAGCAGGCAAAAATGAAGGGACATTCGCCGCCATATTTTTTGCATGAAGGATATTATTAGCTCCGAAAAAAGCAATAATCACAGCGAAAATAATAATAGCAAGCCTGGTAGAAATAAGATTTTTCATGTTTGGTATTTTACACAAAATATCTTATAAATATTTAAAATAAAAATGAAATTGGAATAAGAAGATTTTTTGAAATAAAAATTATGTACTACTCCTTCATAACTTCAGACAAACCCCTTATCTTTGCGCAAAATTTAGGAGAAGTATGAGTTTTAAAAGCACGAAATCTTTATTGGTAGCGGTTTTCAGCCTTTTTTTACTGTCATTTTCTTATAGTGCGTTCTCTCAGGAAAAACCTGTTGAACATAAAAAAGCTGAAGAAAAATTTGATCCAACCACTGCTATCCTTAATCATGTGCAGGATGCTTATGAATTCCACTTTTTTTCAGTAGGAGATTTTCATGCTTCTATTTATCTGCCGGTTATATTATATTCTCCCCAAAAAGGATTATCGGTATTTTCCTCAAAACGGTTTGGGCACGATCATAATGAAACTTATGATGGATATCGGATGGAAAATGAAAAAAAGATAGTTCCGGTAGATGAAGGTGTTACCGTTTACGATTTTTCCTTAACAAGGAATGTTATTCAGACTTTACTTGCATTAACATTGTTTACTATCCTGATGATAAAAATTGCCAATAAATATAAAAAGGGGCAAGGGGTTATCTCCGCACCTTCAGGAGCACAGGGATTTATGGAACCTATTATTATTTTTATCAGGGAAAACGTAGGTAAAACAAATTTAGGAAACAGGTGGGAACGGTATATGCCTTACCTGCTTACAGTATTTTTCTTTATTTTGATCAACGCACTTTTTGGAATGTTGCCCGGGGCGGCAAATGTAGCCGGAAACATTGCGTTTACACTTATTTTGGGTCTTATTTCCCTGGTAGTAATTCTTTGCAGTACCACACCTCATTTTTGGAAACATATTTTATGGCCTCCGGATGTTCCTTTTTTGGTAAAAGTTATTTTAGTGCCGGTTGAGCTTTTTGGTGTATTTGTAATTAAACCAGGGGCACTGATCATACGTCTTTTTGCAAATATGGTAGCAGGGCATATTGTAGTACTCAGTTTCATTTCGCTTATCTTTATTTTTGGCGCAATGAGTACTGTGGCCGGTTGGGGCTTTTCACCTTTTTCAGTCATTTTTGTGGTATTCGATTATTTTATAGAAATATTAGTAGCTTTCATCCAGGCATTTATTTTTACAGTTCTTACCGCTATATTCATTGGTCAGGGCTTTGAAGGAAGCGACCATGATGTGCCACAGAATGATCACGCATTTGTTTAATTTTTTTATTCATATCAAAACCCAGAATTATGTCACTAATGACTTTTTTATTTGAAGCTGGATTCTCACACATGGGTGGAGCTATTGGCGCCGGTTTGGCTGCTATCGGAGCAGGCATCGGAATTGGCCAGATAGGTAAAGGAGCAGTTGAAGGAATTGCCCGCCAACCGGAAGCATCCAACGAAATTCGTGCTAACATGATCCTTGCAGCTGCATTGGTAGAAGGAGTTGCCCTGTTTGCAGTTATTGCAGGATTACTGGCTGTATTAAAGACCGCCTCCGGCGCTTAAATGGTGACTGCCTCCGATATTGTCGCAGGTATTAACTGTTTTAAAACCGGTATAGCACCAATTTTTACTGCATCCAAAGCACAGGGCGGAGGATGCAGTACTTTTTAAAACAGGGAATAAAAATATATAATAAAAAAGTAAAAAACAGAAAATTTGTTGCTTTACTATTTTCAGTTTTTGCAAATGATAAATAAGTAATAACTAATAATAAAATTATGGAACTCTTACTTCCTAAATTAGGTTTGATTATCTGGACACTTCTGGCCTTTATCATCGTGCTTTATATTCTGGGGAAATATGCCTGGAAACCTATTTTAAAATCATTGGACGACAGGGAAAAAAATATTTCTGACTCTATTCTTTCGGCAGATAATGTAAGGAAAGAAATGGCTGCAATGAAAAGTGAAAACGAAGCTTTGCTCGCCAAAGCACGTGAAGAAAGATCTCAAATGATGAGGGAAGCTAAAGAAACAAGGGATAAAATTATCCAGGAAGCCAGAGAGCAGGCCAGGAAAGAAACCAGCAAAATTGTTGCTGATGCACAGAGTGTGATCAACCAGCAAAAAATGGCTGCTATTACAGATTTAAAAAACCAGGTTGGAAATCTTGTACTTGAAGTAAGCGAAAAAGTATTGCGCAGGGAACTGAATAATAAAGATGACCAGGAAAAATATATCCGGCAACTTACTCAAAATATTGATCTGAATTAATTAAAAAGTTATGAACAAT
>DASSHD010000379.1:0-2255 GCA_035693085.1 Hanamia sp.
ATGAAAATATACTTTTAGCAGTAACGTATCTAGTTACAGGGATTTCTCTTATAATTTTATTTAGAATAAAACATCTTGAAAAGAAAAATCATTAAGATAAATTTTTCTCAGCGGAAGCTGATCAATGAAGTAAGCGGATAGCGCAGATTTCTGTATCCCATCATGTCAACTTTAATAGAGCCCACTGATATCGGGCTTTCGGCACGCAATAATAAATGATTGGCATCATCGCTTACCCATACATTCATATTTTCTCCACCCTGAAAAATAGAGCCTTTAATAAGAAGTGGCTTAAATTTTATAGCCCTGAATTTTCCGTATTTTGTTTTTACATTTTCTTTTCCTTCGTAGCGTAGATAAAGATGATAGATTTCGTCATCCAGAAACATATCAAAAGGAATCTTCTCGCCGGGCTTATATTTGCTGAAGTCTATATTTCTTGCATAGTAAACTGAACTGATCACATCCTGTATGCAGGAAGTTACTTTGAATACGCCACGAGTGCTTACTGCAGTCCCTGCATTGTGATTAAAAGTTACATTATTATATATCGTAGAACCTCCTTCATATACATTTCTAATAAATTTTACAGGGAGCATGGTAGCGGTATCAATATAGGTTTCGTAGCGATCCCGTACTTTGTAAAAATTATCAAAGAAAGAGTAGGTTTTTCCCGTGCCTACACAGTGATAAACCGGAACTCCGTTGAATTTTTCCAGCGTGGTCGTGAATTTAGCTTCTCCGGCGCCCACATACAAACCAAGTGTAGTATAGTAAACTTCCATAGTTACTTCTTCCCCCGCTTTAAATGCTGTATTGCGAACACCACAAAATTCTTCATCATGCTGTGAGAAGTTTGTCAATAGTAAAAGTAAAAGAGAGATAAATGCTTTCAAACTATTTTTCGTTTTTAAAAAATTTTATTCCTAATATAAAAAGACTTCCTGCTAATGCAGGGATAAATAAATTGATAAACCAAATACCAAAAGTAGCACCTAAAATTCCTACTGTGTTAACACTATACATGCCGAATAGATCTGTGCTGAATTTGCCGCGAATTCCCAAATCGGCAATAGCAAATGAAGGTACAATTGCCAACACCAGGAAGAGAACGCTTACAATCCAGAAAGCGGTAATCCAAAATATATCTACCTGTAAAACTTGTAACATCAGGATATATTGTATGACGAAAACAAGATAACGAAAGAAAGATATGGATAGTAGCCTTAACAATAATTTAGCAGTAAACTCTTCTAAAACGTTAATGTATTTCACAAATTTTCCTGCTGCCGGAATTTTTTCTGTCAATCTGATGAGCCAGGATAACTGAAAGAAAAACAAAATGAGAATTACAGTAACCAATGATGAAATTAATAATAAAGTTTCTATCCAGAAAACGGAAAGTCCCATCACCGGGCCTGATTGTTCATTTCGAAAAAACAAAAGATAGGCTAATCCACAGCACCCTAATATAAGGGTGATGATAAGTTGGCTTATACTTCCTGCAATAGATAATGAAATTGCTTTTATCCGACTTCCATCTTTTACATACAATATTCGCCCTCCATATTCGCCCATCCTGTTCGGCGTATTTAATGAAAGTGCTAAACCCCCCAATACCGATTTGTAAGCTCTGAAAAAACTCATTTTTTGTATAGGCTTCAGTAACACCTGCCATTTCCTCGCTTCCAGGCCCCAGTTCACAAAAGCAAGAATAATTATCAGCCAGAATTTCCATGCTCCTCCACCAAAAGGTGCATCTTTAATAAGCGCTATTGATTGATGGAGATGGGGTTGCGCTTTAATTTGATGATACAAAGAATAAAATAACCAAAGTGCCAGCAATGGCGCTAAAATATATTTGAAAATTATTTTGATATTTTTGTTGGTACGAATCACGAAACTTTAATACAGAATTTTCCTTTTAATTTAAAATCTTCAATTTTCAAAGCAGTAAAAATAAACTTCAATTGCATACAAATTCAAAAATCATTTTAGGAATTGACCCCGGTACTTTATTTATGGGTTTTGGAATCATTGAAATTACTGCTTCAGGAATGACGTTAATTATTATGGATGTATTGAAACTTTCTTCTAAAAAAGATGCATATCAACGTTTGCAAATCATTCATCAAAAGGTTTGCGAATTACTGACTGTATATTCTCCAACTGAATTTGCCATTGAAGCCCCTTTTTTTGGAAAGAATGTTCAAAGTATGCTAAAACTGGGCAGGGCGCAAGGTGTAGCCATTGCT
>DASSHD010000380.1:0-4917 GCA_035693085.1 Hanamia sp.
CATTTTTGGCGGGAAGATGAATTCTAATCAAAAGGTCATTACAACCGAAAAGATAGAAGGATTCAATACCAATATGCCGGGTGTTGATACCAATATCTCAAAAGGAGAAATCAAAGACAAATTTGCTGCCTATCAGCAGGCATTTAAAAATGTTACAGACCAATCGGCCATGTCGGATATGGAAAAGCCCAATGCAGGAGTACAGGGATTAAACTATAAATCCTCCTATTCTTCAGCAGATATGCAGCGCCTTGAAGCACAAAGAAAGATGGATAGCTTGAACCAGGTTTTGAAATTCGGACAAAGTAAAATTCAGGGTAAGATAGCTGAATATAACAGATCTGGAGGGTTTGGAGAATCCAGGCAAACAACAAGAAGAAATCCCGGTGATGGTTATTTATTGGATGACAATGAATCCGGAAAAATTCTCCTTAATAAATTATTGCAACAACAACAGGATATTGGACAGCAAGACAGTAAAGCAACTTTTAATACCGATAATGAATCTCCCGGTTCTTATGATAGCCAGATGCGGGTTTTTCATGAACAAATGAAATATGTAGATAGTATGCAGCATGCAAATGGAGGAACTAAGGAGGAGAATAAAAACGAAACAAAACGTAAATTTTATGCGAAAGAATTTAATCCGAAAAAGGATACTTCTTTTAAGCCATTGCCTATCACTTCAACATCTTCAAGGAGACAAAATGTATTTAATACAGTTCGCAATTTTGAGGATGAAGATGATAATATAGCTGCGATGATTGACCAGGACGTAAAAGCCGTTTTAGGATCAAGAGTCAGAATCCGTTTACTAAAGGATATGTATGTTGGTGATTATCTCATTAATAGAGGTACTTACATCTATGGTGTAGTAACAGGCTTTCAAAAGCAAAGAGTGAATATAAGCATTGCACAAGTACTTTATAATAACACTTCCCTTCCGGTAAAAATTGATTTGTTTGATAATGACGGATATTTAGGCTTATATGTTCCGGGAAGTAATTTCAGGGAATTTTCAAAAGAAATTGGAACACAGGCTACGCAGGGGTTATCACAGGTGGCCACACCGGATAATTCAGATGTCAGGATGAATATGCTCAGCCAATTATTTAATACCACTACAACTACCTTATCCAGCCTGATAAGAAAAAATAAGGCTTTTTTAAAGTACAACTATATTGTTTATCTAAAAGAGAACAAATCTTCAAATGATTAAAAACTCAAAAATACTTATGAAAAAAATAATAATCTCATTATGTTTATCCTTGTTCATTCATAACATCTTTGCTCAAACTAATAAAGGCAATTATACTGTTCTTACCAGTAATATTTCGATAACAGAAAAAAATATCAATACTGCTACCATCCCATCAAATGCAACTGTTCATTTTGTTTCCCCTGAACCCATCGAATATGTTGATATTTCATCCCCGGATATCCAGGGCGACTTGCCTGAAAAAAATATTTTTCGTTTGCGCCCCGATGCAGATAAAATACATCCCGGAGATAAGTTTACGGTGACCATAGTCACACAAGGATACATTTCAACTTATAAGTTAACCATAGCAGATCCATTGAGTAATGATAACTCTCTTAGATATGGCGCTTATGTTATTTCAATCAATCCGAATGATGCCGTTCAGGTAAACCAATCGGATGTATTAAGCAATCAGCAATGTTTTGATCTCGCGATAAAAGCAATAAAGAAAAAGCGAAGTATTTACGATATTAATACCAGGGGCTATGGAATGAAAATGTACGTAACGAATATTTATTCAATAGGAGATTACATCATGGTTAGATTAGAAGTTAAAAATAAAACAAGGCTTCAATTTGATATAGACCAAATCAGGTTTAAAATAATTGATAAGCATACCGTAAAGGCAACAATCAGCCAGGATATAGAATTAAAGCCTGTTTATAGTTTGTACGAAACTGATGGAGGAATAATCACGAACAGGTTTAATAACTTTTACATTTTTAAAAAATTTACTTATCCATCACAAAAATTGCTTGAAATAGAATTGACGGAAAAGCAATATTCAGGAAGGCGGCTTAATCTCAAAATTGAATACAACCAGATTTTAAAATCCCAACAATTCAATTAATAAAAAAATGGAAGAAAGCCAGCATCTGAAAAAGATATACGGGATGTTTGAAATGATTATCTACCTGTATATTTTTTTAGATGTCTATATTAATACGCTTTCTCTGAATTACAATTCCTCTGCATTTACCGCAAAAATTAATTCCAAACTATGGCGGTTAAATGTGTTTACGGATATAATCCTTAGCCATACTGTATTGTTAGGCATAATTATGATTGTAGCGTTGTGTGCTAATGCAAGAAAAAATATAGAATACAATTTTTACAAACATTTCTTTTATCCATTTTTAATTGGTTCCATTTTGTATGGCAGCAGCCTCATTGTAATCCAGAAGTATGGTGGCTGGACACAGGTAATTTTTTATGGATTAACTTATCTGTTCGGCGCTTTAATCTTGCATGTCGCATTTGCTAATTTGTCAAAACGCATAAAAATAAAGCTCAAGAAAGATTTATGGAATGTTCAGGAGGAAAGCTTTTTACAGAATACAGAATTTGTTGAGAACCCGGATATTTTTAATCTGCCGATGCAGTTTGTTTACAAAAAAAAAGTGCTTGACGGTTGGATGAATATTAACCCTTTCAGGGGAGTGATGGTATTAGGCGTACCGGGGTCCGGTAAATCTGAAAGCGTTATCGTTCCTGCTATAAAACAGTTTCTTAAGAAGGGCTATTCAATGCTCGTTTATGATTTTAAATATCCTACACTCGCTGAGATTACCTATTATCATTACCTTTTGAACAAGCAACATGAAGGCCCTTTAAAAGATCATGAATTTCATTCCATCAATTTAGACAACGTAGAATATTCGCGGCGTATCAATCCTCTAATGCCGCAATACATCAACACTTTAGCCAAAGCAGGGGAAACAGCCGATGCTATCGTTTCTGCTTTGAAAAAAGGAGAGAAAGGAAGCGGAGGTGGGTCAGATCAGTTTTTTACACAATCAGCTATTAATTTTTTGGCTGCCACTATTTATTTTCTTTCACATAAAACGAACGGAAAATATTCATCCTTACCGCATTTGCTTGCGTTTTTATCGAAACCTTATGATGTAATCTTCAACCATCTTTTTTCTATGCTGGAAGTGCATAGCCTTTTATCCCCTTTTCGTTCAGCTTATGACAATAAAGCATTTGAGCAATTGGAAGGGCAGATTGGCACTTTGAGAGTCAATATATCACGGCTTGCAACACCTGAAAGTTTTTGGGTATTTTCAGGAAATGATTTTGATTTAAAAATCAGCAATCCCAAAAGTGTGTTGGTGCTTGCCAACAACATAGACGGACAGAATATTAATTCCGCCTTTTATGCAGCAGTTTTAAACAGGACAATTGCTGAGGTAAACTCAAGAGGAAATAATCCCTGTGCTTTAATTATTGATGAAACACCCACCTTGTATTTACACAAAATTGAGAATCTTATTGCTACAGCGAGAAGCAATAAAGTCGCCGTCATTCTTGGTTTACAGGAATTGCCACAATTTCATCAACAATATGGAAAATCAACAGCCGATACCATTTCATCTCTCATGGGTAGTGTGATTTCTGGCGCAGTACGTTCCAAGGAGACTTTGCAGTGGCTGGAAACATTATTCGGAAAAATAAAACAAAATAATGTAGGACTGAATATCGACAGGGCTAAAACTTCAGTGAACATAAATGAACGGATGGATACCGTAATACCGGCTTCTAAAATCGCCAATCAAAATGCGGGTGAAGTGGTAGCCATTGTTTCGAGGGATAATAATATTGATTTAAAAGATTATCAAACCAATACTTTCAAATGCAAAATCAAGCTTGATCTTGGACAAATTGATGAAGAAAAAAAACATTATCTGGGTCTGCCAAAATATTATGATTTTGGAGGAGAGGAAAGTAAGAGAATATTTTTATTGAAAAATATGGAAAAGATTTATAAAGAGATTGATAATTTGAAAAACACTTGAGGGGCTGGCAAAATATTCATTATAAAATGGAGACTTCGTTGTTAATGAGATTTTCCTTTACAAACAGATGAAATATTGGAGCAGGATGCCTGATTCATTGCTTTTGCTGCTTCGGTAATGCTGTTGAGTGTTTTAATTGGTTTGCTTTTCAATGTAAGTTGCTGGACCTTTTGATAAAGAAAATGCCTTAATAAATTTTCCATCAAGGTGTATTGATTTAATGGTTTAATCTGTTCTTGAAATTTGCTTGTTCGTTTGCCAGCCAGAATTCCTTCTTTCGCTAGTTCGCTGATGGAACCATTGTAAAAAATAAAAAAATATTGGACTGGAAGCACTCGAAAATAATAAATTCACTATTAATAAAAATATCCATCATCCCCATTTATTATTCTTATTATTCAAGTAATAATGGCCTAAATTAAACTTCATCAATAGGAATATAAATTTCATCTCCCATTTTTGTAAATTTTCTAAAGTATGATGATCTCCTGGCCTGTGATCGAATGTTACTTCTTCATCTTAACCTAATCTCATAAACCCAAAATTATAGTATCAAATCATAAGAGTCCTTTTAAAATCATATATCGTATTTCTTTGGCTGTGTATCCATTATACAACAATATTATTTTCGGCTATTCATAACAGTTATAATAGAACTTTTATCCTGGTGGCCCCTTTTTATTTGAGCTAAATATTTATTTCTCTGCATATAAAATCCCTCTCGATATTACAATTTTTATGGATGATAGTTTTTAATACTTACTCGGGGAGAGTGGTTAAGTTTTTGGTTCACTTCACTTAATATTTTTTAAGCTGAATCAATTTCGTGTATGCACTTCTGTTATTATAGAAGTGTTA
>DASSHD010000381.1:0-6811 GCA_035693085.1 Hanamia sp.
AATTCATCTCGATGATATAAGCAACCCGGATAAAGCGTGGTACGTGGCCTGGTATGATGATAAGGATTTAAAAAACCGGCAACGGAAATTGTATATTAAAGAATAAAAATTTTTTTGTAGGAATAAGGCATGCCTTGCGCCTACAAAAACAGAGAGAAAAAAATAGGAATCTCCAATATTTGTTAGTTTACTCTACAGAGATTCTTTTTTCTGGTCTGACGGTCTCAGTCTGACCAGAAATTGCATGATCTCTCCTTTACAGTCCCCATCTGACCAGAGATTGAAGTTTTTTTTATAAAGCCTGACGGTCTCCGTCTGACTTTATAAAAAATCAAAATCATCAATTATCTGGTAAGAAGTTTTCATAAATGTTTCCGGATCATAGGAACAAAATTTAATAGCAAGCGATTTATTACAAAGCGTGCCGTTTCTCAATCCCGCATAATCCCTGAAAGAGGAAAACTTCCAATCTTCCATTTTCTTAACTAAACCCGCTACAAATGGATTTTGATGAATGTAATGAAAGCAATTAAAATAAGAATCATTGTATTGTCTTGGTGTAATCAAAAAATTAGTATCTGATAAACATTTTGATTTTGTTTTTTGTCTGAATAAGGAGCCGGAAGCGTCATGTCTTGAATTATAAATTCGGGCATACCCGCTTAATAATTTTCTTATTCCATTAGTAAGTACATCTATTTCTAATCCTCCCTGCTTCTTAAGATTTAAAACTCTTTCATCGGTATAAATCAAAAAATGAAAATCCTGCCCGTCCGGTCAGGCGGGGATTAGGCATAAGACACCAGTTGATAATTTCACAATGAACGGAAATATTTACTCTTACAAGATCTAGAAAAATTTCATATTCTTCATCGCAGGAAAAGATTCTTTGATGGTTGTTACCCTGGTTGTAAATATGGTACACATTCCCGGGAGAAAAATCCATATACTAAATTTTTAAAAGAAAAAATTTTATTAAGAGAGAATCAATTAATCTTACTGTTCAATCAGTCGGAGAACTCTCATTTTAGGACAAGACATGCTTTGACTAAGGATTAATTGGTCAGACGGGGGCCGTCAGACCAATTAATTCCTCACCGGTTTCCCTGTTTTCAAAACACTCTGTAATCTTTCTAATGTTTTCTTTTCGCCGCAAAGGCTTAAGAACGCTTCCCGTTCAAGATTTAATAAATATTGTTCGTTTACTAATGTCGCTTCGCTGAGATCACCGCCACACATTACATACGCCAGTTTTTTTGCAATAAATACATCGTATTCACTGATATAATTCCCTTTGAACATCCCGTTGATTCCGGCATACAACATTCCTAATCCCGAACGTCCCAGGACTTTGATATCTGTCCTTTGTACCGGAGTTGTATAGCCGTTGTCGAAAATATCAATCACACTTTGTTTGGCTTCTGCAATCCTTCTCGATTGATTCATACTTACTTCGTCTAAGCCTTTACGTAATATTCCCAGTTCATAAGCCTCAAAAGCAGAAGTGGAAACCTTTGCTGTACCGATAGTGATAAACCTGTTTTGCAAAGGAATGGTTTCTGGTTCATTGTGCTGTATAGCATCAGAAGCACGTAAAGCAAATTCTTTGGTGCCTCCGCCACCGGGAATAAGGCCTACGCCCAATTCCACCAAACCAATATAAGTTTCCGCTGCTGCCTGCACTTTATCTGCATGAAGACAAATTTCGCAACCTCCTCCTAAAGTAAGTCCGTGTGGTGCAACTACAACCGGAATTGAAGAATGGCGAATTCTCATCGTAGTATTTTGAAACAAACGAACCGCCATATCCAGTTCATCAAAATCCTGTTCTGCGGCCAGCATAAATATCATACCCACATTTGCTCCTGCACTAAATTGTGCGGCTTCATTGCCTATTACCAGGCCTTTATATTTTTCTTCCGCGATAGCGACAGATTTATTTAATGCTTCCAAAACCTCGCTGCCAATACTTCCCATTTTAGTATTCCAGGTTAAGCCAACCACATTATCACCCATGTCATAAAGATGGCATGCACTATTTTTCCAGACAGTTTTTTCTGTAAGATCACTTAAAATAATAAATGAATCTCCGCCAGGTAAGGGTAAATATTTTTTTGAAGTAACGTCATAGTATAAACGCTTTCCATTTTCTACTTTATAAAAAGAAGTATTTCCTGCCGCGATAAAATCATTTACCCACGAAGCAGCCTGATAGCCTGCTTTATTCATCGCTTCCACTGTTTCTTTCACTCCCAAAACATCCCATGTTTCAAAAGCCCCGATCTCCCAGCCGAAACCCGCTTTCATGGCATCATCAATACGATACAACTCATCACTTATTTCAGGTATTCTCTTAGAGATGTAAGAAAAAAGATTGTAATGAAATTGCCTGTAAAACTCTCCTGCTTTATCTTTTCCGGCTGATAAAATTTTTAATCTTTGTTTAAGGTCTTCAATTGGCTTTGCAGTCTCAACGGTTGGAAATTTAGGCTTCTGACGCGATACATACTCAAATGATTTTAAATTTAGCGTAAGGATTTCTTTTTGTCCATCTGCACCTTTTGTCTTTTTAAAAAATCCCTGCCCTGTTTTATCGCCTATCCATTTATTATCCACCATTTTTTGTAACCACGCAGGAATAATAAATATTTCTTTTGCCTCATCATTGGGGCAATTTTCTTTTACACCCATTGCCACTTTTACGAATGTATCAATACCTACCACATCAGCAGTACGGAAAGTGGCAGATTTCGGTCGTCCGATTATCGGGCCGGTCAGGGTATCTATTTCATCAACATTCAGATCCAGTTTGTCCATGATGTGAAAAATAGACATGATGCTGAAAACACCAATTCTGTTAGCAATAAATGCAGGGGTGTCTTTACACAATACCGTTGTTTTTCCCAAAAACAAATCACCATAATACATTAAGAAATCCACTACCTCTTTATCAGTAAATTCAGTAGGAATAATTTCCAATAATCTTAAATAACGTGGAGGATTAAAAAAGTGCGTGCCACAAAAATGTTTTTTAAAATCATCGCTTCTTCCTTCAGCCATCAGGTGAATAGGAATTCCGGAAGTGTTAGAAGTAATGAGTGTGCCGGGCTTGCGAAACTTTTCAACCTGCTCAAAAACCTGTTTTTTAATATCTAATCTTTCTACAACCACTTCTATGATCCAATCGCTTGAAGCGATGTCTTTCATATTATCTTCAAAATTACCTGTAGTAATATTTTTGACAACATCTTTTGTAAAAACAGGTGACGGAGAAGACTTTAGAGCGGTAGCCAAAGCATCATTTACTATCTTATTTTTAGTCTTTGAATCCTTCGCGTCTGGCGTGGGTATATCAAGCAATAAAACCCGCAGGCCAATCCCAGCAAAATGACATGCAATGCGACTTCCCATTACTCCGCTTCCCAAAACGGTTACTCTATTAATATTTCTTTTGTGTAGCATAATATTTAGTTAGTTAAACAACTATTTAAAAAACTAAATTAAGGTATTTTTAATTTGTAGAAAAAGTTAGGTTATTTGCATTTCAAAATGTCGCACCACTTTCCCCCTCTCCTCGAAAGGAGATGGGGGATTAAGGGGATGAGGCAATAAAAAGAAAGCGACATTTTGAAATGCACCCGTTAGGCTTGTCTCTCATCCAGAAACTACTTTACTTAAAATCAAAAAACAATCCGAAAACAGAAAAAATATCCTGAATCAGACACTATTTTAATTAAGAAATCAGAATATTTGTTTGTTTACTGCAATTTGTTCACTGGGAATACTAACTAAATTATCTAAACTATCTAAACACTTTTAAACCAGGGATTCTGTACCTTGCTCTTTGTGTATTTCTCATTTTAGCTTAGGTTTGTAAATCTTAATAAATATTCATGTCAGTAGAAATAAAAGTACCTACAGTTGGCGAAAGCATTAACGAAGTAACCCTCACCAAATGGATAAAAAAAGATGGCGATTGGGTAGATCGTGACGAAGTAATTGCCGAGTTGGAAAGTGAAAAAGCAACTTTTGAAATTAATGCAGAAAAAGCAGGGATCCTTCATACAATTGCTAAAGAAGAAGACACTTTACAAATCGGGGATGTTGTTTGTACAATTGATGATACTGCTCAAAAGCCATCAGGAAAAGAAATACCTAAAGAAGAAAAAAAATCGGAGACTCCGAAATTTGAAGCAAAGACTGATGCTCCGGACATAAAAATAATCTCACCTGAAGAAATTAAATCTAACAAAAAAGAGGTAGTTAAGGATGTAAAAGCTTCCCCTGTAGCAGCCGCAATCCTTGCTGATAAGAAAGTAGATGTATCTAAAGTAAATCCAACCGGCTTTCACGGGAAGATCATGAAAAACGATGTTTTGGATGCGCTGACAAATCCGGGAAGAGCAATAGGCAAAGAGCTTTTCAGCCGCGAGGAAAGGCCACAGAAAATGAGCAACCTTCGCCGTACAATCAGTCGCCGGTTGGTAGAAGCCAAAAACAGCACAGCCATGCTCACTACTTTTAATGAAGCAGATATGAGCGCAATCATGGATTTGAGAACTAAGTATAAAGAAGTTTTTAAAAAAACCCACGAGGTCAATCTTGGCTTCATGAGCTTTTTTGTAAAAGCATGTTGTTTTGCTCTGCAGGAATGGCCTTCAGTGAATGCAAGCATTGATGGCGATAATATTATTTATCATGAATTTTGTGATGTTTCAATTGCAGTTTCCTCTCCTAAAGGCCTCGTAGTTCCTGTAATAAGAAATGCGGAGAGCCTGAGTATGGCAGAGATTGAAAAAGAAGTGGTTCAGCTAGCTGTAAAAGCAAGGGAAAGCAAACTGACCATAGAAGAAATGACCGGCGGAACTTTTACAATTACCAATGGTGGCGTGTTTGGTTCACTTATGAGTACACCGATTCTTAATCTTCCCCAAAGCGCTATTCTTGGAATGCACAACATTGTAGAGCGACCTGTGGCGATAAAAGGACAGGTAGTGATCAGGCCAATGATGTATATAGCTTTAAGCTACGATCACCGCGTAATTGATGGGCGTGAATCTGTGAGCTTCCTGGTGCGTGTGAAACAAATGCTTGAAAATCCGGAGCAGCTTTTATTTGGCAAAGACCCTGTCAAAGCACTTCTCCAGCTTTAGCTTGCAAAGAAGAAATTTTTTTAACATGAAATCGGGTGAACTATCGTCCACAGATAAAGGAAATCATTTTCACCGCTATTTACAATATGCTTTTGGAATTCTTTCCAAATACAATGGCAGAGAGCCTTTTCATCTCTATTTAAAAAAATATTTCTCTGAAAATAAAAAGCATGGCTCACGCGACAGGAAACAAATTACTGCATTATGTTATAATTATTTTCGGTTAGGCTTCGCTGTAAGTTCATCCGTTGACATCGAAGAAAAATTGCTTTTAGCTATCTTTCTTATTGAAAAAAATCCTTCAAAAATTCTTGAAAAATTTAAACCTGACTGGAATAAAAAAATCCACCTACATATTTCTGAAAAACTAAAAGAGGTAAAAAATATTTTTAACCCGGAAAAAATATTTCCATTTTCAAATGAATTAAGCGATGAAATTAATTTTCACCTTTTCTCATTATCTTTTCTGATTCAGCCAAAATTATTCATCAGAATAAGGCCCGGATATGAAAATTCGATTTTAGATAAACTAAAGTCTTCAAATATTTCTTTTGAGAAAATAAGCGACAGTTGTCTTTCCTTTTCAAACACTGAAAAAGTAAACGACATAATCAATATAGACAAAGAAGCCGTAATACAGGATTACAATTCACAACGGGTAGGGGATTTTTTAAAATCAGACATCCTAAATCGCACCTGCCTGTGCGGCAGGCAGGCATCAGGCATCTCAATATGGGATTGTTGCGCCGCCAGCGGAGGCAAATCCATTCTTGCTTACGATCTTCTTAAAAATATTGATATCACTGTAAGCGACACACGAAAGAACATTCTTGAGAATCTCAAAAAGCGTTTTGCAAAAGCAGGTATAAAAAATTATCAT
The DNA here is from genome assembly GCA_035693085.1 of Hanamia sp. Lineage (GTDB taxonomy): Bacteria > Bacteroidota > Bacteroidia > Chitinophagales > Chitinophagaceae > Ginsengibacter. The sequence goes on from DASSHD010000381.1 coordinate 6,034, forward strand.
TCGTTTATTACAGACCTTTCTGTTCCCACTTCCCCGGAGGAGATTAAGGTGAGGCAGTCCTTCGATCTTATTATTGCGGATGTTCCCTGTTCAGGTTCAGGTACATGGTCGCGTACTCCTGAACAATTAAATTATTTTTCAGAAAAAAATATTGAAACTTATTCCATTTTACAAAAGAAAATAGTCTCCAATGTTGTAAAATATATAAACGAAGGAGGCTATTTACTTTATATAACCTGTTCGGTATTTAAAAAAGAGAATGAAGAAATTATAGACTATATAGAAAAACATCTAAATCTTGTTTTAATAAAAAGTGAATACCTGAAAGGTTATGAAATGCAGGCGGATACTTTGTTTACAGCGTTGTTTAAGGTTTCCTCTTCCTCTGCAAAAGAAAATAAGAAATCCTGATAATTATTTGTTTACTGGTTTATTTATACTGCACTCCGTATGAAAATGTGATATTATTTTTTTTGAACTTTCAGTTCAAAAGCCTTTTGCCACGGATTACACCGATTTCCACAGATTGAAATTTGTTACACAAATTTATCCAGCGTGCAGTATATACCCCGGACCAATAAAATTTTCATATCATTGAACTTCTAACTTGAAACTCTGAATACTTTTCCCATCGCTGAACCTTAGAATATACATTCCTTTCTGTAACGGTTGCATACCGACGAAATTAATAACCTGGGTTATCCCCTGCTGCAAAGAAATTTTCCTGGTAAAATATAATTTTCCGGCAACATCGTAAAGCCTGAAAGTTCCGGTAGAA
>DASSHD010000382.1:0-2991 GCA_035693085.1 Hanamia sp.
AATCGCTCAATATCTTTTTCACTTCGCGTGTGCTCACTTCTTCACCGCTTTCGGTGCTTAGAGATTCGCTAAAGAAAAATTTTAAGCGGTAAGTGCCAAATTCTGTTTGTACAAATTTGCTGTTTGCCACCCGGCTTACTGTAGAAATATCCAGCATGGTTCTTTCTGCAATATCTTTTAAGATCATCGGCCGCAAATCAATATCTTCTCCTGTGAGAAAAAATTGTTTTTGATAATCAACGATCGTTTGCATTGTACTCAATAAAGTATGCTGCCTTTGTTTGATCGCATCAATAAACCATTTCGCCGAATCTATTTTTTGCTTGATAAAAAGTACCGCTTCCTTTTGCCTTTTATCTTTCTTTGTTCCACGGTCATAATCTTTAAGCATATCCCTGTAACCCTCGCTAATGCGTAAGTCTGGTGCATTTTTAGAATTAAGGGTTACTTCTAATTTTCCATTATTATTCAACACAAAAAAATCAGGAATTACATAACTCTGAAGTTTATTTGTCTCCCCAACTTCTCCTCCGGGCTTTGGGTTTAGTTTAATGATCTGATTGATCACCTCTTTAATCTCATCGTCATCCAGATTCAGACTTTTCTGAATTTTTTCGTAATGCTTCTTGGTAAATTCATCAAAATATTTTTCAATAATTTCAATCGCGATCCCCACAGGTAATCCTTCTTTTTCCTTTCTTTTTAATTGTAACAAAAGACATTCCTGGAGATCCCGGGCGCCTACTCCTGCAGGATCAAACTGCTGAATTAATCCAATTAATTTTTCAATTTCTTTTTCTGAGGTATTAATATTCTGCCGAAAAGCAAGGTCATCACAAATGGAAGTAACATCCCTGCGGAGGTAGCCATCGTCATCTATGCTACCGATAATTTGTTCGGCAATTCTTCTTTGCTCCTCATCCAAATGAAGCATCAGCAATTGCGATTTTAAAGTGTCGTAAAATGACGTTTCCACTTTATGAGGCATCACTTTCGTTTCTTCAGGATCGCCATAATTATCATCACGGTATTTATAATCACCCGGCTCATCATCTCCTTCATTCACATACTCGCTGATGTCAATATTATCATATTCATTTTCACTTCCCTCACTTTCAAAATCCTCAACTGTTTCAAAATCATCTGCCGTTTCCTCAGCGGTTTCATTATAACCGTCTTCACCCGCTTCCAGCGCGGGATTCTCCTCCAGTTCTTCTTTAATTCTTTCTTCAAGATGCGCCGTTGGAACCTGTAGCAATTTCATCAGTTGAATTTGCTGCGGCGATAATTTCTGTAATAGCTTTTGTTGCAAACGCTGGCTTAAGGACATGTATCTTTTTTCTTTTTATAATTGTAAATTTACAGGCAAATGTAACGATATGTTTTTTTGGAACAAAGTTTGTGGATTCCTTGCTGTTTTTTTTATTTTCACTATATCTGTGCGTGCACAAGATTCCGTTTCAATCGCTTCTTTAAATGGTCATTTTATTGAAAAAAATAAAACAAGTGCATTTGATTCTATTTCGTTTATTCCGGCGCGTCTATTAAATAAATCAATTAATTTTTCAATAATTCCCCCTGATTTATCCACCTGCAATTATGGATTTTTTTGCAGGCAAGAATTAAAAATAGAAAAAGCCACAAAACTACCGATCCGGATTAGATTGGGTTCACTGGAACAATGCAACTATTATGAAGGAAAGCGGTAATAAAGAAAGAATTTAAGTTTTCATTCCATTAAAAAGAAATGCCTTTTCATATCTTCGCTGCCATGCCGGATTTGGAAAAATATGAAGCGGTCATTGGTCTTGAAGTTCACACGCAATTACTTACACAAAGTAAATTATTTTGTGGCGATAGTACACAATTTGGAAATCCGCCAAACACCAATGTCAGCGCCATTTCCCTGGGTCATCCCGGAACGTTGCCGGTGATGAATGAAAAAGCAGTGAAACTCGCAATCAAACTTGGTCTGGCTTTTAATTGTGACATCATCCGCAATAATTATTTTGCCAGAAAAAATTATTTTTATCCTGATCTTCCAAAAGGCTACCAGGTAACCCAACATACCACGCCGATTTGTAAAAATGGAACCATTCCCATTCGCGTAAATGGTGAGGAAAGAAATATCCTTCTAAATAGAATTCACCTGGAAGAAGATGCGGGAAAAAGTATTCATGATGCAGATGAAAATTTTACTTGTATTGACTTGAACCGCGCAGGAGTTCCTTTGCTTGAGATCGTGTCTGAGCCTGATATGCATTCGTCTGAAGAAGCTTTCGCTTATGTAACAGAGATCCGCAAAATGGTTCGGCATTTGAAAATTTGCGATGGCAATATGGAAGAAGGAAGCATGCGCTGCGATGCAAATATTTCTGTAAGATTAAAAGGAGAAGAAAATCTGGGAACAAAAGTAGAAGTTAAAAATCTGAATTCGATTCGCAACGTAAAAAAAGCGATTGATTATGAAATAAACAGGTTAGTTGGTTTGCTGGAAAAAGGCGAAACAATTATGCAGCAAACACGCAGTTTTGATGCAGCGAACGGAACAACATTTTCATTGAGATCGAAAGAGGAAGCAAACGATTATCGTTATTTTCCTGAACCGGACCTCGCGCCTTTCTTTGTAGCGGAAGAACAAATTGAATCTATCCGATCTTCTTTACCGGAACTACCAATTGCGTTGGAAAAAAGATTGATCAATCAATATTCCATTTCAGCAGAAGCTGCAAAAATCATTGCAGATGACAGGGAAACTGCTTCTTTTTTTGAAAATATTACTCAACTCACAAAGCATTCTAAAGCAGCAGCAAACTGGATTATCGGCCCTGTAAAATCTTACCTGAACGAAAATAACAGCGAAATAGAAAACTTTCCAATAGCCACAAAAACACTGGCTGAACTGGTAAATATTGTGGAAGAGGGGAAAGTAGGTTTTGGCATAGCAGCCTCAAAAATATTTCCCTTATTAATTCAATCTTCCGATAAAGA
>DASSHD010000383.1:0-6804 GCA_035693085.1 Hanamia sp.
ATAGAAATATTCATAAGCTAAAACATTTTGGTTGGATGATTCTGTAAGAGTATTTTGAAAATGAATCCCTGATTTTTCAGGAGGCACCAGCGTGAAGAGGGCCTGGCCTGCACAGTAAAACGGCAGAAAGGCCAATATAGAAAAAGTAATTTTCATATTGTAGCAAATTAATAAAAAAGGTAAAATAATATTGATATTATTTTACCTTTTTTAACCTTATACCAGATATTAATATAAGGATAATGTAATATTCAAATTATTGTTTGTCCCACCACATACGTGTCGTAAGCAAATCAGGTCCCTGATTCGTAAGCGCTTGTTGATATGCAGCGGCGGATAAGGTTATTTGTTCTGTCGGATAAATTAAACGGCGGGGTATCGTTCCATTAGTTGGATTACCGGTATAATTTATAGGAGTCAATACAGGGAATCCTGTTCTGCGCCAGTCAGCCCATGCCTCGTAACCATTGTAGGTATCGGCAAACAAAAGCCACTTTTCGGTTCCTATCTGGTTCATCTTTTGATCCATGGTACCGTTAGCAGGATAAGGATTAGTAGTTTGGTAGGCATTTACACTTGCCGCGGTTGGCATAAAAGAAGGGTCGTATGATGCCATCTGTTTCAATGCAGCTTCCTGTCCATTTTGATAGGCAGTGGTTGCAGAACCTGTAGCCCAACCTCTTTCAATAGCCTCTGCTGTTAAGAATTCCACTTCAGCATAAGTAAGAATCATTAGCGGGCTATTGCTCTGGTAAGTAAGAATATTCATAACGGAATAATCAGCTACACTAGTGCCGGCAGGTGCATTATCTAAGCCATTGGGTAACCCTACCTGATGGGCAGCCACAGTATCCCCAAGGGAAGTACCGGTGCCAGCTCCTACTTGTCCTACTGAAGCGATCTGGCCCAGGCGGGGATCATTCCTGCTTTTCATGGCATTAATAAAAGTATTTGACCACTGAAGATTGCCATGAAGAACTTCTCCTCTCTTTAAGTTATCAGAGGGGCCTAAGTCATAAGAAATCGGGTTGATGCTTTGATTTGGACCACCTTGATAATTTATCATATAAGAATCAGCATTACTGGTCATAACGCCACCAGCAAACGCTTTACCCACATAAGTTTGAGCTGTAGCAGGGTCCACTTTTTGTAAACGCATAGCAAGGCGCAACATCAGAGAGTAGGCAAATTTTTTCCATTTAGTTATATCGCCATTATATGCAAAATCTGCTGCTGACGGTATATACGAACCGGCATTTAATGCGGTGGCGGCCTGATCCAATTCGTTCAACATATCGGGATAAATAGCCGATTGTTTGTCATAAGCTGGAGCATAAATACCACTAAGATAACCTAATCCTGCCTGGAAATAAGGAACATCCCCATACAGATCCGTCATCGTGCTCATCTGTAACACTTTCAGGATGCGTGTCATGCTTAAAACATTCACATTGGTAACAGAGTCCGCTTTAGCAAGAGAAATCAGATTCACCATATTCTTAATGGCATTAGGATAATTACCTTCTCCATCACTAGTTCCAAAATAAGCGCCTGATGCACCATTAGTAGCAGAATAAAGATATTTATCGCCTGAATAAAAGGTACCCAAAGAAGCCATTTGCTGCATCATTGGCATGCAATAGATCAAATTGCCTCTCCATTGGGTATAACCCGGGTCTCCGGCTGATCCTGCGTACTGCAATTGTACCTGACCAAAAATATAATCTAATGGGACACTTGAAGGTGCTGTTGGATTCACATTGATCTTTGCAAAATCTTTAGTGCAGGAAGCCAATACAATCCCCAGACATGAGATTAAAAATAATTTACGAATCATAATAGTTTATTTAAATAGTTTATAAGTTAAAATTTCAGATTAACATTTACGCCCATAGTTTTTGTAATCGGCATTCCGGTGAATTCAAGTCCCTGAGCATTGCCGCTACTATAGTTAGATTCAGGATCTATATTAGGTGTATATTTCTTTATTGTCCAGAAATTCCGGGCAACCAAAGACACCGTTACCTCTTTGAAAGGAGTACTTTTGATTTTGTCATAAGGGATAGTATAGCCAAATGACACAGTCCGAAGTTTTATGAAATCAGATTTAAAAACAAAAGGCTCTCCAAAGTTATAGAGATTAGTATAATAGGCTTCTGCCTGGACTACTGCTGTATTGGGAGTTTTTCCATCGGCTGCTTCTACTCCAGGGCCTATAACACCTGTCTCCCTGCCTGGCAGGGTTTCCTTAGCCAAACCATACCGGTAAGCCAATGCTTGTGTTCCTGAGAAAATAACTCCGCCAAATTTTGCATCAACCAGGAAGCTTAAATTAAAATTCTTATAGTGGAATGTGTTGGAAAAGCCCATCGTCAGTGGAGATACACCAGTTCCCATGTCTTTAAGCGCAGTAGCCGCTATCGGCATCCCTGACGCATCATATTCAATCTGCCCTGATGCGTTCCTCTGAAAGGCCACCACCTGCACCTCATCATAAGGCTTGCCTATCTTCTGGGCAATATAACCGGTTTGGGTGCGGGCGTTATCTGCTGATATCTGTGTTAAATCTCCATACAATGCCACCACCAAACTTTTATTGTAGGCCAAATTAAAGGAAGGTTCCCATGTTAATCCTTTATCATTGCCTACACGATAGCTTAATAATAACTCTATACCCTTATTAGTAATTTTACCAACATTGAATACAGCGCCGGTAAAACCAGATGTTGGAGAAATCGTTGCACTAACAATATCCTTAGTAGTAACACGATTGTAATAAGTAAAATCAAGTCCTAATCTATCATTAAGAAAACGGGCTTCTAACCCAGCTTCATCCGTTGTAGATACCAGTGGAACCAGTTTTGGATTGGGTATCGTGCTTGGGCCAAGTTGAGCCAGAGGCGCTCCATTGTTGGCGCCTGCCAATCCATAAGTGAGTGACAATTGATAGGGATCGGTATCTCCACCTACCTGTGCCCAGGAAGCTCTTAATTTAGCGTAATTAATAAAATCAGGAAGTCTCAGAGCATCTGACAATACGAAACTCATTCCTATAGAAGGATAAAAAATATTGTTTTTATAAGTTCCTTTATAAGTTGAGGGAGGGGTTAGTGAAGAAAACCAGTCATTACGTGCAGTTAAGTTCAAGAACAGGTAATTATTAAATGACAGATCAGCAGAACCATAAACAGAGTTTATCCTCTTTTCATAATCCCCATGAGTTGCGCTTACACTACTTGGACTTATATTGCTAATATCATAAAAGAAAGGAATGTTAAAAGGGTTGCCGCCAACATTATCACTTATAATAGATTGTTTCATTAAATTGCCACCTGCGATTGCATTGATAGTAAACTTTTTGCCGATATTTCTATTAATTCCTAATATAAGTCCTAAGTTAGATTCACTGAAAGAAATATTATTGCGAGTATAAGCTCCGCCCAATTGATACCCTGTGCCCGTTGGCGTGATATCAGTATTGGCATAATTAAATTTATCAAATCCGGCCTGTCCTTTCAAATATAACCAGTCTGTAAAATTGTATTTTGGCTCAAAGGAAGTAATAACGCGATTCTTCTGATCATCCTGGTTAAAACGTTGAGTAGCATAATAAGGATTTGTTACATATTGGTTATTAGTATAAACATACTCATTACCCGCCGGTGTAAGCATATTCTTTTTCAAAGTCTCAACGGAAAGAGAAGTAGGTAAAGTCCAAACGCTGTAAGCCGCATTCCCCGGAGAGTCTGACACGCGAGGTCGATTGTGCGCTTTCTCAGCAATATACTTAATATTTCCAACAAAAGACAGGTGCTTGTTCATGTTACCTGACAGGTTGATAGCCGCATTATCTCTCCTAAGGGTGCTGTTGGGCATGATGCTTTTATTATTTAGATCGCTCAACGAAGCACGATAAACAATTTTATCGTTCCCTCCCGACATTGCTACAGAATTAGTAAATGTCGTACCTGTATTGTAGAATTTAGTAAGGTTATCCTTTACAGCAGAATAAGGCCTGGCTACTCCGTCAAATTGAACCACAGGAGTTCCATCAAGTTTTGCTCCATAACTATTGGTCTGGAAATTGGCGCCTGCGTTTGGAGGCACCGGCTTTTGACCCTGAAGCTGTCCTGTAGGGGCATCTCCGATACCATATTCATACTGATAATCATCAAATTTCTTATAAAGAAGGCTTTCTGCAACGATGTTGCTGTTTATTTCAAGCCCGATTGCACCATTCTTGTTCCTGGAACCGCTCTTGGTTGTTACCAATATGGCTCCATTAGAAGCACGGGATCCATAGAGCGCTGCGGCAGTACCACCTTTCAACACACTGACACTTTGAATATTATCGGGATTAAGGCTCGAAATACCATCTCCCTTATCAGCTCCTCCCCACATTCCTACTGTGCTGCCTCCGGCATTGCTACCTAAAGTGTTAACACTTTGATTACTCATTGGAATACCATCTACCACTAACAACGGTTCATTATTACCACTAAGGGAACCATTGCCCCTTATTACTATTCTGCTTGAACCGCCCGCACCGGTTGCCGTACCCGAAACATTCAATCCTGCCACCTTTCCTTCCAGTGAATTCGCTACATTAACCGACCTGGCCTGCGTCAGATCGGATCCCTTGACCTCAGAGACTGCATAGGTAAGAGATCTTTTCTCCCTTTTGATTCCCAGGGCAGTTACTACAACTTCATTTAAGCTATTAGCAGCAGCCTGAAGGGTTACAGAAATATTGTTTCTCCCTTCAATAGGAACTTTCTGTATATCATAACCTACAAAACTAATTTCAAGTTCATTTGAATTGGAAGGGACCTCAATGGAAAATTTTCCATCGGCATCAGTGCGCGCTCCTGTTTTATGTCCAACAATTACTACAGACGCGCCAGACAAAGGAGTTCCGTCACTGGAAGTTACTCTACCCGTAACATTTCGTTGCGCAAACGATTGCATAAAACAGAATAGCAGCAGCACACTGCTAAACAAAAGCTTTTTCTTCATAATCAAATAATTAAGGATTTTTAAAAATAATTTGAGGGCGCAAAGTAAAGTTAATTTTTAAAAAAGATTCTTTTCTTTACCATTTTCTTATAAAATATACTCTAATAAATAAAAATGTATGTGAAAATGATAAAAAAGTATCACTTTTTTCATATTAAAAATCGTGAATTCTGCTTTAGTTAATTTTCTTCAATTACCTTTTAGCCATTTCTCTAATGCCAAAAAAACTCCGTTGGTCCAGCCAAAGCCGTCTTGTGCGGGATATTCACCACCACCGGCTACAAGATCAGTAGCTACTACATTATACTTCTCCATCATTTTTCCGGTATTTTCATAAACCTTTTTATTCAGATTCATCCATTTTATTGCAAGATCATTTGCCAAATCAATATGATCATAGTTCAACAAACCTTTAATAGCTATCCATTGCAAAGGTGCCCATCCATTAGGAGAATCCCATTGTTGATTAGTAGTTTCTGTTGTAGTAATCAGCCCTCCAGGAGAGATAAATTTTTCTTTTAAAATCTTAGCAACTTTATCAGCCTGATCTTTGGAGCATATCTTAAAAAATAAAGGAAATGTAGCAGCCATAGTAAACGAATCTTTTTGCTTATTTTCTATATAATCATAATCAAAATAGAAACCTTTAGTTTCATTCCAGCAATAAGTTTCAATTGCCTGCCTGCGGTTGGAGGCAAGCATTTCAAACTTTTCTGACATGGATAAATTTCCAGCTAAACGGGATGCCTGAGCTATCGTTTTTTCAAGATTTAATAAGAGGCAATTCAAATCAACAGGAATAATTTCTGTGGTATGAATAGTGGCAAAATCTTTTTTGTTTTTAAACCAGCGCGAAGAAAAATCCCAACCGGATTCTGCTGCCGCGCGCAAATGGCGATAGATTGCTTTTTTGTCCTTTGAAGCATGAGCAAGTTTCACCTCATGTTTAAAAGCTTCCGGCCTCGGCGTATCATTTTCATCCCAATAATGATTTAGAAAATTTCCATCAGGCATTAATACGATGCGATGCAAGGAATGATTTTCTTTTGAAATTTCTTTTTTCCCCCGCATCCAGAAATCATATTCCTTTTCCAGTTGAGGTAGATATTTAATTAGAATATTTTCTCCCTTTTCTTCACTCAATAATTGTATCATGCAGGCAAAGAACGGAGGTTGCGATCTCCCCAGGTAATAAGTACGGTTACCATTGGGAATATATCCAAACTGATCAATAAGGTATGCAAAATTATCCACCATATTTTCAATAAGATCAAAACGCCCTGATACCTGCAAACCAAGCATTGTAAAATAACTGTCCCAATAATAAATTTCCCTGAACCTGCCGCCCGGTATAATGTATGGATAAGGTAATGTTATCAATGAGTCGTTAGAAGGTTGGGGGCTCTTTGTCAATACATTCCAAAGTTTTTCAATATGCGCGCTTACCGGTTTTTTGGTGTCGCTCTTAAAAGAAGTTGATGCTTTTGGGGGTTCTTCAAAATATTGATGAACAAAAGAAGCTAAATCAAATCCGGGTTTGTTTTTTTCCGATTCATAACGGTCTCGAATAAACGAAAGTTCATTTTTTGGAATACAGTCAACAAAAGTTTTGTTATCCGGAAAGATATTTTCCATCTGTACTCTTTCAAACAATTTGCCCAATGAAAAAATATTTTTGATTTCCATAGCTCATTTATTACTTTTAAAAACGCGGTACCGACCTTCGGTGCTGACCGCTCCGGAATAGCGGTCGGTATCTTCGACATCAGACCGCGGGTAAAGATATTT
>DASSHD010000384.1:0-5748 GCA_035693085.1 Hanamia sp.
TTTTCCTTACGGAGTTGCTCATTCTCCGTTATAAGCAATAATATTTGTTCTTCAACTTTCAATATGCAAATAAACTAAATTTGTGAATAACTTTTTTAACCTGAATAGTTACAAAATATTTACCATTATTTTTTCAAAAAACAATATCATCATGGCTGCGGAAGTCATCCGGATTTGCAAGAACAAAAGGAAATTTCCAATGAACTGGTAAGTTTCATTAAGAAAAATAACCTTTCTGATTTTAATTGAGTAAGAAATTTATTGTGAATGCACATTTCGAATTTTGCATAAGGTCGCTCAAACCAGGAAGTTTCGTTTTGAAAAGCACTAATTCTGTGAGTCACAATGAAAACTTATTTGGATTTAAGATATTTTATTAAAGAGAATAAACCTGGTCAATTCAAAAAAACATTACAGTAAAGCAACAAATATCAGCAATTTCTGTTTTCATATTTTACCGGAATAAGTTTATAAAATAAATTGCGGACACAGATTTTTAAAATTAATCAAACGGGGACCGTCAGATTAATGATCCTATTTTCTTTTGTTGTTACCTTTATCGCATTTAAAAATTGAATATGCTAAAAGTAGGAGTATTTGGTGTAGGCCACCTCGGTAAATTTCACCTGAACAACTGGAAAGAAATTGAAGAAATAAAATTAATAGGATTTTATGATCCTTCAGATTTAAATGCCAATGAGGTTAAAAAAGAATATGGTTTAAAAAGATTCACAGATCTTAATGAATTGATTGAAGCGTGTGATATCGTGGATATAGTAGCTCCCACTATTGCGCATTACGAATTGTGTAAAAAAGCGATTTTAAAAAGCAAACATGTTTTTGTAGAAAAACCTCTGGCTAACACAATGAAGGAAGCAAAAGAAATCGTAAGCCTTGTAAAAGAAGCAAACATAAAATTTCAGGTTGGACATGTAGAACGGTTCAATCCTGCATTGCTTGCTGCCAAAGAATACCACCTTGAACCTATGTTCATTGAGGTACACCGCCTGGCCCAGTTTAACCCGCGCGGGACCGATGTGAGCGTGATACTGGATTTAATGATACATGACATAGACATTATTCTTTCATTAGTAAAAAGTAATGTAAAAAATATCTTCGCCAATGGGGTAATAGTTTTAAGCGACACACCTGATATCGCCAATGTGAGAATGGAATTTGATAATGGTTGTGTGGCCAACCTTACTTCATCAAGAATAAGCATGAAAAAAATGCGGAAGATGCGTTTGTTTCAAAAAGACTCTTATATTGGAATTAATTTTTTGGATAAAAAAACTGAGGTTATAAAATATAAATCCCCAGGCGATAAAGATGTGTTTACTTTTGACGTGGAAACCAATCACGGGAAAAAAACAATTGCTATTGCAGCACCGGTCATTAAGGAAACGAACGCCATTAAAATGGAATTACAGAGTTTTGTAAATGCTGTTAATGAAAACAAACCTACTGTTGTGACTGAGATTGACGGTTACCGGGCTATGGAAGTGGCTCATTTGATACTGGATAAAATCGGCCGTAACCAAATCAAATAATTCAATATTTCTCAATTTGCAAAAAAGGTTACATATCTGGCTTTACGCGTTGGGTGATTTTATTGCTTCTGTTATAGCATGGATTTTATTCTTCTGGATACACAGGAATTTAGGTGGAGAAAGTTTTATCATTAATAATAAATTTCTCGGCGGCTTAATATTATATCCCTCGTGTTATTTTATTTTATACCACCTTTTTGGAGCTTACAAAGGAATTTATTACAAGTCGAGATTAATCGAATTATTATCTACATTTCTCAGCGCTTTTCTGGGAAGCATCATTTTATTTTTTGTTTTCCTGTTATACAAAAGGCATCAGTATCTTTCTTCATTCTACGGAGAGTTTTTCATTTTGTTTGGTTTACAGTTTTTCCTTACTTATTTTATAAGATATACTTTATTAAGTAAAGCACATGGGCAATTACAGAGAGGCGAAGTTTGGTTCAATACGTTGATCATCGGAAATCAAATAAAAGCAAAGGAATTATTTGACACAATCAATACTAATAATGAAAAAACAGGTTACAGGGTTTGCGGGTTTATTTCTTCACATATAAATCAAAATAAAGAATTGAATGGGGGAATTCCTTTTTTGGGTGATATTAATTCTACTAAAAAAATTATTGACGAATTTGCCATAAACGAAGTAATTATTGCTTTACAAAATGATGAAAGAGATGGGCTTGAAAGAATTCTGCAAACGCTTGCAGAAAAGGAAGTGAACGTAAAGATGATGCCAGATAGAATAGATATATTAAGCGGGAATGTGCGTACCACCAACATTATGGGAACGCCGCTTATTGAAATTCATACAGGATTAATGAACCCGTGGCAGCAAAATATAAAACGACTTGTAGATGTAGTGTTGTCAGTCTTGGGAATTATTATCCTTTCACCTTTAATATTGTATTCCGCTATCAGAACCAAACTGTCCTCAAAAGGAAATATTTTTTATTCTCAGGAAAGAGTAGGATATAAAGGAAAAATATTTTTTATTCATAAATTCAGATCCATGGCAATGGATGCCGAAAAAAATGGCCCGATGCTGAGTAGCGAACAAGATGAAAGAATTACTCAATGGGGAAAGATCATGCGGCGCTGGCGGCTTGATGAATTACCACAATTGTGGAATATCATTAAAGGGGAAATGAGCCTTGTAGGCCCAAGGCCGGAAAGAAAATATTACATTGATCTGATCGCACAAAACCATCCGGAATATAAAATATTACTGAAAGTAAAGCCGGGAATTACAAGTTGGGGAATGGTAAAATTTGGTTATGCTGAAAATATTGAAGAAATGATAGAAAGAATGAAATACGATATTATCTATATTGAAAATATTTCTCTGGCATTGGATTTTAAAATTATGATTCACACGATAAGGATCATTTTGCTGGGAAAAGGGAAATGACATATTTTAACTTATCAATGAATAGATTGCCACATCGCCTGGAACTTCAACCTAAAAAAATTAAGTTAGAATCCTGCAATGACGTTCTGAAATACCTCTGCCATACGTCATTGTGAAGCACATAAAATAAACTCCAAATTTTTATAAACTTCCCATGCCCCAGGAATAAGAATAAGGCAAAATACTTTCCTTATTTCTTGTACAAAGGCAATGAAAAATAAAACCGTGAACCTTTTCCAGGTTCGCTCTCTACCCAAATTTTTCCTTTGTGGCGTTTAATAATTTCAGAAGAAATAAAAAGCCCTATCCCAAAACCAGGAAAAGTTTTTTCGCTTTTGCCTTCTACTCTATAGAATCGCTCAAATATTTTTTGCTGATAATTTTTGTCAATACCGATGCCTTCATCTTTTACTGAAACAACTATATTTTTTTGATTCGATTCCGAGTGAATAATAATATTTCCGTTTTTAGGCGAATATTTTATAGCATTTGTAACCAGGTTAATTAAAATCTGGCCGATTCTTTCCCTGTCACCATAGACGGATAAATCACCATCGTTTTTAAAGATCAGTTTATAATCAGGATGAATAATTTCAAGTTCTTCTATTACTTCTTTTATAAGGATGTTCATTTCAAATGATTGTTTATGAAATGTAAGTCCCCCTGTCCTTATTTTGGAAACATCAAGCATGTCAACAATTAACTTCGTTAGTTTTTCTATTTGCACATGTATCCTTTCCAATGATTTTACCAATACTTCATCGCTGGAATTTTCATACATACTTTGTAATATTTGTACATAACCTTTTATAGATGTAAGCGGAGTTTTTAATTCATGGCTTGCCATACTAATAAAAAAATCTTTTTGTTGTTCCTGCTCTTTTATATCGTTTATGTCTGTGCTGGTACCTATCCATTGTTGAATTTTATCATGTTCATCACGAAGAGGAATAGCACGGCTCAGTTGCCATCTATAAGCGCCATCATATCTTCTAAAACGATGTTCAAAAATATAATCCTTGCCTGTGCGAATGGATTCATTCCATTTTATGATATTTCTTTTTCGTTCATCCGGGTGTATGAATTCGATCCAGCCGCCATTTAAAACCTGTTTATGCAACAAGCCGGTATAATCATAAACAGCCTGGTTAAAATATTTTATATTTCCTTCTTTATCGGCACTCCATACAAACTGAGGCATACTATCCGCGAGCAATCTGAACCTCGCCTCACTTTCTTCCACCTTATGACGAGCAAGCACTTGTTCTGTTACTTCAGTGCCTACCACTATTATTCCATTTACTTCTCCGTGGCTGTTTATTAATGGGTCATATTCAAAATTTACATACACTTTTTCCAACTTCCCATTCCTGTTAAGTTTTACCGGAAATTCTGCTGCTGAAAAAGGTTTTCCAGAATAATATACATTATCTAATAATAATTTTGCCTTTTCAATATCCAGTTCTGTCATAACTTCCAATACAGGTTTATTCAGCATTTGTTCTTTGGTTTTTCCCATGAGCCTAAGTGCTGATTCATTGATAATTTCAACAATGTAATCAGGGCCGTTTAAAATACCAATAGAAACAGGTGCGTTCAAAATTAAATTACGCAACCTTCTTTCACTTCTTTCCAAAGCGTATCGGTTGATTTCATCCCGGGTAATATCTCTCAGAGTTCCAATAATTTTTGCAGGATTTCTTTTTTCATCATAAAACACTTTGCCTATGGTTTGAACCCGAACAATAGTATTATCAGGTTTCACTAACCTGGTTTCAAACTTATAATTGCCTGTTAGCAATGCATCGGAAAAAGCTTTTGTCACAATACCGCGCCTGTCTGATGGATAAATTTGATTACGTATCTCATGTAGAGTCAACTTTTTAGAAACATCATGCCCAAAAATCTCCAATAACTTATCATTATATTTAATACTATCAGTTTTCAAATCTATCTCCCCGATAGCAATTTCTGAAGCTTCCACAGAAAGCCTGAGCATTTCTTCCGCACTGGAAGCTTTTTTCTTTGCCTCTACTTTTTCTGTAATATCATTTGCTGTAACCATTATTCCTGATATACTTCCATCGTTTTCAAACAAAGGATCTAATTCGAAATCAAGATAGAATTTACTGTTATTTATCAGCATGGGAAATTCAAATTCTTTCACGGGTTGTCCTTTTACAAACACTTTCTTTAATAATTCCGGAAATTTTTGATTCGTTAATTCAGGGAACACATCTAAAACTTTTTTCCCGATAACTTCTTCCTTTTCTTTTTGCCATATTTTTTTCAAAATAACTTCGTTGGCTAATTCAATTTTAAGATCAGCGCCCCTCAGAATGGTAACTCCCACGGGAGAATTCATTAACAGGTTTTTAAATTTCTTCTCACTCTCTGACAACGAACGCTTAAGATCCACAGATTTAGTTTCTTCCATACAGGTAACCAAAACGCCCGTAATTTCTTCTTTTTCATTAGTAACAGGACTATAGCTGTATGTCCAATACACATCTTCAATCTTCCCATTGCGGAATATCGGCACCAGCATTTCTTCATTCCATGTAGCACCCGCTCCACTTAGAACCTGGTCTATTTGTGGTTTTATAATATCCCATATTTCGGGCCATGCATCTTTTGCCGGCATTCCTAATATTCGGGGATGTTTCCCCTTCTCACCAAGGCTTGGGCGATATGCATCGTTGTAAAAACAAATCAAATTTGTACCCCACCAAAGAAACATTGGGAATCGGGAATGCAAAATAATATCAAGTGTTGTGCGCAGGCTTT
>DASSHD010000385.1:0-3163 GCA_035693085.1 Hanamia sp.
TTTAATATCTACACCAATCAAACGAATATTATTTTTTTCCCAAACACCCATTTCATCAGCTTCCTTAGCAAGGTTGAGCGCCGTTTGGCCGCCCATAGTTGCCAGTACTGCATCTATCCTGTGGCCTGAAGATTCACTTTCTTCAATAATTTGTTCGATACTTTCTACATTAAGTGGAAGGAGATACACTTTATCGGCCATCATCGGATCGGTCATGATAGTAGCCGGATTACTGTTAATTAATATTACTCTGATTCCTTCCTCGCGCAAACTGCGTGCAGCCTGGCTTCCTGAATAATCAAATTCACAGGCCTGGCCGATAACAATTGGACCTGAACCTATAATCAAAACTGTTTTAATGGATTTGTCTAATGGCATGAAATTATAATCTGTGGTCGCCAAAATTAAATCAAAGTGATGAAAAAAGAAGAATAAAAAATGTTATTAACTAAAACTAGTTTTGAAAAGACCGTGTCACTCCAATTAGAAAAATTAAAGCAACTCTTGTATCTTTATCTTTTAACTTTGAATGAATGTTAACAATCAATGAAATACAAACTTTTGTAAGCGAAATAGCATCTGAATACAAGCCCGAAAAAATTTATTTATTCGGCTCTTATGCAAATAATACCGCTACCGAAGACAGTGATATTGATTTATTTATTATAAAAAATACCACTCAAAAAAAATCAGAACGTCATATTCAGGTGAGAGAAGCAATCAAAACTTATCCGTATGTTGGTATGGATATTATTGTTTATACACCCGATGAATTGAAATCAGGGATGAATGATGTTCTTAATATTGGGAAAGAGGCTATTAAAACCGGAAAGCTTTTATATGAAAGAATTTGAAAGATGGCTCAAAAAAGGCGAGGAAGATCTCTATGTTATTAAACATCTCCTTCCTTACGTTACCCGGACATGTTAGATGATCTAACAATTGAGGATGCAAAAAATGCTTATCAAAAAACCCTTGATATAAAACATTTCATTTTGAAAAATTTCTTTTAAAGAAAAATGCTGCGTTTTCGGGATTCAAAATCGTACTTATTTGTTCATTTACTGCCCGTTATCAAATAAAAAAACAGGCTTTTTTACAAAGCCTGTATTCTAAAATTCCCAGGAAGTAAAAATTACTTTACAACAAATAATGCTTCTCTGTTCCATACAGATTCTCAAACATCTTTTTAAGAACAAATATTTTATCTATCCAATCATTTTTGCCTGTTGATTTATACTCATCTATATAATGTTCCACTTTTTCCACAGTGTCTTCTGCATTATCTAATAGTTGATTCGTTTTAATTTTGATATGATTACAAAACTCTTTTCTTTCTTCTTCAGGCATCTTAAAAAATCTAACCAAAGCCACGCCTGCCGCCGCTCCCAGTATTAATGCCGCTACCTGATTTGTTTTTGCCATAATATTAATATTTTAAGTTCTTAGCTTTGCGCGGATATGAATACTTTTTCTTTTAAAAAACATACCCTACACAAATCGTTCCTGTTTTTTACAATGATGGTTTTTTTTGGCTCGGTGAATGCCCAGTTTTTCCCCGCAAAAAACTATCCAAAAAATTATTTCATTTATCCTGTAGATGCGCGGATTAGTCTCGCAGCCAACTTTGGCGAGTTGCGCCCTAATCATTATCACATGGGACTCGATTGTAGAACCAACCAGGTTGTAAACAGACCGGTAAAAGCCGCGGCAAGCGGATATATTGCACGGGTAACTATCGCTCCTTTTGGTTTTGGACAGGCAATATATATCAATCATCCCAACGGGCTAACTACCGTTTATGGCCACTTGAATAAGTTTTTCCCGGCTTTGGAAAAATATGTAAAAGAGAAACAATACCAACAGGAATTGTGGAATGTTGACCTCAATTTCCCACCCACATTATTTCCTGTAAATAAAGGACAATTTATTGCATGGAGCGGGAGTACCGGCGGTTCACAAGGCCCTCATTGCCATTTTGAAATACGTGATACTAAAACAGATAAAGTTTTAAATGAATTATTATTTGGATTGCCGATTCCCGATAATGTGCCGCCAACAATTGTGAGATTATACATGTACGACAGAAACAAAAGTACCTACAGCCAAACGCCGGAATACCTTCCTATAAAAAAAGCGCCGGAAAAATATACCACAGTTGAAAATATCATTCCCGTTCATTCCGATAAAATAAGTTTTGGAATTTCGGCCAACGACAAACAATCGGGTTCCCATAATCCTAATGGAATTTATGAGGCTGTTATTTATTTAGATGACCAGCCACTTTCCGCTTTTCAACTTGATAGCATTAGCTATGACGAAACCCGCTATGTAAATGCAAATATTGATTATAAAACCCGTGCAGAGGGCGGCCCGTATATTCAGCATCTTTCAAGGTTGCCGGGCTATCCGCAGGGAGTTTATAAAGATATAAATGGCGATGGCGTTATACGATTAACAGATTCAAATGTTCATCAGGTAAAAATAGTTGTAAAAGATGCTAATGAAAATACATCTATTCTTGAATTTAAAATACAAAAATGGTTTGTAACCCAAAATACAAATTCAAATAATTTTTCAAAAGATCAAAAAGAATTTCTGCCTGGTTTTGTAAATGTTTTCGAGAATGAAAATCTTCAGATTTATTTGCCTGCTGCAACATTATACGATTCCGTTGCATTTTCTCATTCAGCAAAAACTTCTGACAACCCTGATGCATATTCTTTGGTACATTCTGTACTTTCGGGATTGATACCGGCACAGGATTATTTTACCGTCAGAATTAAAACTGACAAGCCAGTACCGGAAAATATAAAAGATAAAATATTAATGAAAAGAACCTGGAAAGGGAAAAGCGAAGTGGTAAAGGCAAAAAGAGAAGGTGATTTGTATTCGGCTAAATTCAATGCCTTCGGCAATTTTGAACTGATAGCAGATGATGAACCACCGGTAATTTCAGTTGATTTTCATGATGGAGCTAATATTTCACGATATCACACCATCGTAGTTATACCAAAAGATAACAATGATGAGATCAAAAATTTCCGTGCAGAGCTGGATGGAAAATGGCTAATGTTTTCAAATGATAAAGGGCGAAAGTTTATTTATCATTTTGATGAAAAATGCCCTCGTGGAAAACATGAGTTGAAAATTTCAGTAGAAG
>DASSHD010000386.1:0-21155 GCA_035693085.1 Hanamia sp.
TTTTGCGGAATACCGCCGCCGTTATCGCTGACTATAATTTCAATCTTGCCATTTATTCTGCGCGTTGTTACTTTAGCTGTTGGCTGGTAGCTGTTAGCTGATAGCTTTGCCTTCTCGTTTACTGCGTAAAATGCATTATTATAAAGATTCAGCAATACCCTTCCAATATCCTGTGGAATGATATTTATTTTTCCGATTGATTCATCAAAATCTGTTTTCATTTCAGCATTAAATGATTTATCCTTTGCTCTTAAACCGTGATAACTTAATCGTAAATATTCATCAGCCAAGGCATTGATATCGGTTGGTTCTTTTACACCTGTGCTTGACCGTGAATGTTGTAACATTCCTTTTACAATATCGCCAGCGCGTTTGCCATGATGATTTATTTTTTCTGAATTTTCTTTGATATCATTTGAGATCTCTTTAGCATCTGCAAGATTTCCTTTGTACATTTCCTGTTGCATCTCATCTATCAATTCTTTGTTGACATCAGAAAAGTTATTTACAAAATTCAACGGGTTTTGAATCTCATGTGCAATGCCTGCAGTGAGTTCTCCTAGCGAAGCCATTTTTTCGGATTGAATGAGTTGTTTTTGGGTGGATTTTAATTCTGATAAAGTGATTTCTATTTCTTCATTTTTTTGATGAAGTACTTTATTTGCTTTTTGTTTGTTACGATTATTTCTTAATAATAAAAATGCAATGACCAGGATAATTAATATAATTGAAGCAAGGATATATAATTTTATCCTGGTTTCATATCGTTGTCGCGCGCTCTTTTTTGCCTGTTCTAATTGTTGTTGCTGAAGTGTTTCATTAAAAGATAAATTTTGTGCCTGCGTTATTTTCGATTGATTGTTTAGGCTGTCATTCACAATTACAAAACTTTGCAAATACTTGTAGGCGCTGTCATATTGATGGCGGCTTCGATAAAGTTGAGAGAGAAGCGAATCCGCGCCCAGAGCTACATCCCCGGCAAACGTATTTTGAGTAGCCTCTAAAGATCCGCGGGCATAAAAAAGAGCTGAATCTGATTGCCCTGTTTTATTAAACAGCACAGCCATGCCCAGTTTGGCCCGGCCTGTATAATCAAGCCGCTTCGTCTCTATGGAATAAGGGATTACCGCCCTGTAGAAGAAAAATGCCGAGTCGTTATTTCCAGCCTTAGCATAAGTATTACCACGGGAGAAACCTATAACTGCAAGCATTTGGTAGTCTTTTCTTTTTAAAGCATTTTCATAAGCCATAGCTTGATGGTGTATAGCAGAATCCAACAAGTTTAAATTGGAATATATGTTACCCAGGTTTTCATTCGCCATTGATTTGAACTGGTCCATTATTGCGGGTTGTCTAAAACTTCCTGAATTTGCTAATAAAGCTAATTTCTTTGCATAAGTGAGCGCCGTTTTATTATCTCCGATAAACCCATATATCCATAGTATAGCTCTTGTTTGCCAAAATAAACCATTGGAATCATGAACCTGTTCTGCCATTTTTAAATTTTCTAAACCTATCTTAAGTGCCTGGGGATAATTACCTGTAGCGGATAGGGTATAGGTAAGCCCCTGACGGGCTGATATTACTCCTTTCGTGTAATTAATTTTTTTTGACAAATTCAACGCCCGCTGCAAATACGCGAGAGAAGAATCACTATTTACCGTTCCGCCAAAACCGAACTGGCTGCCCAAACGAACAAGCAATTCTACCTTCCCGGTATCCGTCTTTTCTTTACTAAGAAGAATCTTAAGGCTGTCAGTTATTTTATCCTGCGCATAAAGATTGGTTGCAAATAAAATGATAAGAATAGAAATAACTAATTTTTTCATTGAAACGATTTTTAAACATTTTCTTTTAATGGTAATTGAATAATAAACTCCGTTCCCCGTTCGACCGCCTGCCCGACTGAGTCATTCAGGCGGGGGCCATCCGGGCGGGCTTCTCCCTCCTTAGTATTCACTTTTATCTCTCCTCCATGTGCCTTCACAATATCATAACTCAAACTCAATCCTAACCCGGTTCCACTTCCTGTTGGCTTTGTAGTAAAGAATGGCTGAAAGATTTTATCAACAATTTTTTTTGGAATACCGTTGCCATTATCACTAACGGTAATCAACACACTATTTTCAGATCTCTTGGTTTTTACTGAAACTGTTGGATTGTAACCATCCAGACCTGCCAGGTTTTTGAAACCTGGCAGGTCTTTGGTAAACAGTTTTTGCTTCTCATTTACTGCATAAAATGCATTGTTGAAAAGATTGAGCAATACCCTTCCAATATCTTGTGGAATGATATTTATTTTACCAATCGTTTCATCAAAATCAGTTTTCATTTCCGCATTAAAACTTTTGTCTTTTGCTCTTAATCCATGATAACTTAATCGTAAATATTCATCTGCCAAGGCATTGATGTCCGTTGGTTCTTTTACGCCTGTACTGGTTCGTGAATGTTGTAACATTCCTTTTACAATATCGCCAGCGCGTTTGCCATGATGATTTATTTTTTCTGAATTTTCTTTGATATCATTTGAGATCTCTTTAGCATCTGCAAGATTTCCTTTGTCCATTTCCTGTTGCATCTCATCTATCAATTCTTTGTTTACATCAGAAAAATTATTTACAAAATTCAACGGGTTTTGTATCTCATGCGCAATGCCTGCGGTAAGTTCTCCAAGCGAAGCCATTTTTTCAGATTGGATGAGTTGTTTTTGAGTGGATTTTAATTCGGATAAAGTGGATTCTACATTTCTTTTCTGTTCTTCTATTTCTTCTTTTTGGTTACTGAGAAGAATGTTTGCTTTTCTTTTATTCCTGATATTCCTTAGTAATAAAAAAGCAATGATTAAGAAAATTAAAATGACTGCTGCAAGGATTTCCAATTTTATTTTAGCCTTATACTGTTGCTGCGCTTCTTTTTTTGCCTGCTCAATTTTTTGCTGTTGTATGCTTTCATTAAAAACAAAATTTTGCGCCTGTGTTAGTTTGCTCTGGTTGAACAGGCTGTCTTTAAGTGTAACGGAACGCTTTAGATATTTATAAGCGCTATCATACCTGTTGCTGCCTTCATATAATTTCGAAAGAAGTGAATATGCATCCATAAGGACATCAGGTGTCGAGATATTTTGTAACACTTTCACTGCTTGCTTTGTGTAAAAGAAAGCGGAATCTGATTGCCCTTGTTTATAAAACAAATTCGCCATTCCTAATTCAGAACCTGCTTCCATATCAAAGCGTTTTGATTTTATTCCATTTGGAATACTAATCCTGTAATAATAAAAGGCAGAATCCTCTTTTCCCATTTTAGAATATGTCCCTCCAAGCCAAAAGGATCCAAGTGAAAACCACTGAGGATCTTTAATTTTTAAAGCATACTTATAAACCAGCGACTGGTAACGCAAAGCTGAATCTAATTTGCCTGCGTTTGAAAAGGCAGTCCCCAGCATGGCATCCGACATGGTCCTGTAATTCAATATTGAGTCCTGAATTTGAAACCCTGAATTGGCAATTGAACTCATTTTTTTTGCAAATCGCAATGCATTTTCATTATCTTCTAACCGGTTATAAATCCATACTAATAGTCTTGTTTGAAAAAATAAAATATTCGTATCTCTCAATTGTTCCGATTGCTTCAAATTCTGCAGAGACAATGTAAGCGCTCCAGGATAATTGCCTGAGAAAAACAGGTATTTTGCCATATTAAAGTTGGCATTTAATTCACCTTTAGTATAGTGAATCCGTTTTGACAAATTCTGTGCCTGCTCCAAATACCACATGGAAGAATCATTTTTCATCATTCCAAAACCAAACCTGCCACCAATAGCAGTAAACAAATTCACTCTTCCTGTATCCGTTTTTTCTTTGCTCAACAGCAACTTAAGGCTGTCTGTTGATATGCGTTGTGCATGTAAATTGGTTACGCTAAAAATGACCAAGATGAATGTGATTAATTTTTTCATTGTTTTTAAACTATTAGTAATATTAGTAATTGAATTGTGAACTCTGTCCCTTCGCCTTCTTTAGTTTCTACTTTTAATTCTCCTCCATGCGCTTTTGCAATATCATAATTTGTCTGAACCATGATTTCTAGGATTTAAGGATTACCAGGATTGTTTCCTTAATCCTACTAATCTTACAATCATGAAAATCTTAGTTCAGACAAAAGGCAATTGAATAATAAACTCGCTTCCTTCCCCTTCTTTACTTTCCACTTTTATTTCCCCGCCATGCGCCTTCACAATATCATAACTCAAACTCAATCCTAACCCGGTTCCACTTCCTGTTGGCTTTGTAGTAAAGAATGGCTGAAAGATTTTATCAACAATATTTTGAGGAATACCATTTCCATTGTCACTAACGGTAATAGTTACTTGATTTTCAGATTTCATTGTAGTTACAGAAACTGTGGGGTCGTACAGGGTTGCCAACCTTTCAAAGGTTGGCAACCCTTGTTCAGCCACTTCTTTTTGCTTCTGCTGAACAGCATAGAATGCATTGTTGTATAAATTCAACAATACTCTTCCTATATCCTGCGGAATGATACTTATTTTTCCAATTGATTCATCAAAATTAGTTTTCATTTCTGCATTGAAGGATTTATCTTTTGCACGAAGGCCATGATAACTCAATCGTAAATATTCATCGGCCAACGCATTAATATCCGTTAATTCCTTTTGCCCGATACTGGTTCTTGAATGTTGCAACATTCCTTTTACGATATCTCCTGCACGTTTGCCATGATGATTTATTTTTTCTGCATTCTCTTCAACATCTTTTGCTATTTCATTTACTTCATTATAGTTCCCTTTTGAAATTTCTTCTCTCATTTCAGCAATCAATTCTTTATTTATGTCCGAAAAGTTATTGACAAAATTTAAAGGATTTTGAATCTCATGCGCAATGCCTGCAGTAAGCTCTCCAAGCGAAGCCATCTTTTCTGATTGGATGAGTTGTTTTTGGGTGGATTTTAAGTTTTCTAGAGATTGTTGTAATTCGGAAGTACGTTCTGTAACCTGTTTTTCCAGTTCTATTTTTTGTTGTGCAATTAATGCGTTGCGTTCTTTTTCTTTTTCTACTTCCTGCATTGCTACTTTTTTTCTGAGCGAAGAAAATCGCATGAATAATACGCCGGCTAAAATAGTAATCGCCCACGGCTGAGAAATATCGAAAACTATTCGAACTGAATCAATAGCAGGTGAGATAAAAGAAGGTACGGCGGAAGCGCCAAACCAAAAAAAACAAATATTATAGATAGCCAATAATGTGTACACGAATATAAAATAGCCGGATGTCGGTGCCATAGCAATAATCATGAGCCGTGTCGCCAGTTCGCGCTTGCGTATATAAAGCAGGAGGGTAATAAATATAGAACCATTGACGACTATTTCATATCCTAAATGGACAAAAGTATTAAGGGATGACAGATTTTCATGAAAAACAGAGGTAGCAAACTGAAGATATATATGGATGATACCCTGAAGAATACTTAATAGGATCAAATATTTATCCCAACGCGGAAAGCGCAGGAATGTCTTCAGGAAATAACGGACAAAATGGATGGTAAAGAAGTAAATAAAGATAACCGAAAAGCTGGCCAAATAATCCAGTAAGAGTGGATGCACTAACAGGAATACATCGCTTAGATCTGAAGCAGAAAGTAACCCTCCAAAAAAGAGGAACAAAGAAAAATACAGGAATTCCTTTTCGCGTACTGTTATAAAAAAGTACAGATTAATAACAAAGGCCAGAAGAAAAAAACCTATCAAAAAAACATTCTTCAGGGAATTAGTATAATGTGTGCGGTCTTTTACATAGTTTTTATACACGATATTTTTGGTAAAGCCAAAGTCAACTCCAATTTGCGAGGGCGTGGAAACTGTATAATTCCAATAGGCTTTTTTATAAATGAGCAATTCCTCTCCCGGCGGAATAATACAGGTAACCGTTGTTATCCGTTTCAACCTATCCCGCATGCTCCATGGAACGAGAGTGCCGGTATGCTGATGTTGCCACTTTGCATTTCCGGGTTTTAAATATAAGTCCACCGATGCGGCGTATTCGGGCAATGCCAGGTTTATTTCTTTCTGCATCTTGTTTATAAAGCGGCACCTGACCCAGTAAGTATTAATATGATAATTTATTTTTCGGTCCGTATCCTGAAAATTTCCGGATTGTAATATCTGTTCCAAGGCCATTTTTCCTGAAGGGTCAGCCATCATCTGCCAGTTGGAATCGGGCAGGGCAATTGGATGTGTTGCGGTATCTGTTAGAATTTGATACGCAGGTGGTAACCCCGCTTGTGCCGATGCCATGTAAACTGCCATGATGCATAAGCTTAAAACCAATAAGATTTTTTTCATTTTAATTCTATTTATTTTATCAGGAAGAATAATCGTAAACCCGGTTCCTTTGCCCCAAAAACGTTACTACACAGAGAATATAAATCTATGTTATTCCTTTATTTACTGATGAATCTGAAAAAATTTCATTTCTATTGATTATTTTAATTTGATAATTCTAAGTCATTGTTTCATTTTTTTGCAATTTGGTGTGGTTCAGTGGTAGGCTTTGTTTTCAGGTAAGCATAAATGCTGTTTATCTCTTTATCACTTAAATAGCTCAGATAATTTTTGGCTACATAGCTCATCATGCCTATGTTTTTTCTATCGCCGAGCGCTACTCCCGTACGTATTAATTTGAAGAATTCTTCCTTTTTATAAGCAGCAGCAATGATCAGATCCGGGGTAACCCCTTCTTCCCCTTTCAAATCTTTACCATGACAAACTGTACAGGTAGTCATGACAAGATATTTTCCAAAAGAAGCCTGTGTGGTATCATGAGGGATGTACAATCTTGGCGAATTAGGTTTTATCAGGCTGGCAATAGGCCTAATTTTATCTTCTATTAATTTTAAACGGCCTAAGAAATCATAAGAAGTTCTTAATGGAATACCCTGTGTAGGTGGCAGTGGATGTAGGGTGCGCAGGTAAGCGATAATTTTAACCAAAGATTCTTCTTTTAGCTGGTGGTACATATCAGCCGGCATTATATAAACCGAATGTCCATTTTTTTCTACCCCATATCTTAACAGTCTCTCTAATTCTTCATTAGAATAAGTGGGTATAATTTTGGTTATATCCGGCGCAACAAATTCAGCCACATGATCTCTTTTAGCAAAAACGGCACCTGTCAAATGATCTCCATGGCAATCGCTACAATGTTCTATTTGAGTAAGCCTTGCTCCTTCTATTATGGATGCGGAATCAGTGGGAATGTGTACTTCGGTTAGGGGAACATGGTATGTTTTATCAAGGATAGCCGTTGACCATATATAAATTGCGGCGATCGCCAAAGCAATTAGACTAATAACTGTCAGTGCGATTCTTTTAATATAATTTCTTTTTCTCATAATAGATAATTAAAAAGTGAAGTAATAGATTAATAAACCCAGACTGGCGCAGGTCTCCAAACCTGTGATATTTCGTTACTAAAGGCGATTAAGTGATGAAAAACTTTTGGAAAGTTTATTCAAGAAACTTTTGAATTAGAAGCGTAAGATAACTTTCCAAAAGTGCGATTATCCTTTCTTACCAGTTCACGGCTCTTAATGCAATAAAATTGAAACCTATTTGAAATCTAATTGCTGTGTTAGTCTGCCTCCCTGCAATACCCGCAGATCATTCCTGTTAACGGCTAATTTATGCGCCTCATCCTCGCTGGTGCCAAAAACCTTTTTGTCGAGGGTTTCCATTTTTTCACGCATTCCGTCGAGTGCTGCATGATTTTTTAATTCATACATCAGCATGAGGTCCCAATCGTTTTCTGATGCCGGTTGTGCAGAAAGTACTTTGAAATCCATAATATAACCCGCTTCTTTGGCTGCCCGCATTTCTTTTATCCAGCCTTCACTCAGATTTTTCAAATACTGATCGCTCATGCCGGATTTTGTGCGTACAAATTGTACCTGCCAAAGCGGTCCTTCTGTATAAGGATCATTAGTTTGTGCAAAAGAGACATTGGCGCCTGCCAGCAATAAAATGAAGCTGACCGCTAAATTTGAAATTATTTTTTTCATGATTGTTTGTTTTGAAGAACATTCACCACTTTTTATTTTAGTGAATAGTTAATCTGTTATTAATGATTTTTGAAATAAAACTTTTATAAAAAACTTTTGGAAAGTTTTGTTTCAGAGTTTTTGCAAGAGGGAAACATAAGAACTTTCCAAAAGCTCTGAATGATGCTACTTTGCCGGTGCATGATCCTGACCACCGTGGTCGCCTACCAAAACCCATTTGCCATCTTTTTTCATAAGTACATCAAGCCAACGACCATGTTCATTGGACTTTTTGCCGTCTTTGTCCTGGTAAACAGCACGATAATAATAATCGGTATAAGCAAAATCTCCTTTTACC
Source organism: Hanamia sp. (assembly GCA_035693085.1). Classification (GTDB taxonomy): domain Bacteria; phylum Bacteroidota; class Bacteroidia; order Chitinophagales; family Chitinophagaceae; genus Ginsengibacter. The sequence goes on from DASSHD010000386.1 coordinate 8,408, forward strand.
CAGATTACAATTGGAACGGCGTTCCAAAATACTAATTTACGACCCAGGGTCATTCCGTAGTTGATCGCGGCAGCCATATTTTCTTTTGGGATAGGAATAGGAGCATTGTCTGGCCATCCCTGGTAACTGTCGTCATAGTAGGCGAGAGAAGCAGTATTATCGCCTTTCATCCACAAGTCGGTGATGGCGGTTTCCGTTTTCCAGACGGCTTTTTGTTCGGGTGTCCAGGCTAATTGCGAAAAGGCGGGAGTAATGGCGCCAAGTAAAAAGACAAAGAAACTCCATTGAATTACTTTTTTCATTTTGAAATGTTTTAAAAATTAATAAATAAAAAATCAGCAGGCAAAGTAGATTACAAAAAGGGAAACCACTTATACTTTTCGCGCAAAAGATGGGATTTTTCACGCATTTTGGGGATGTAAGCCGGATGCTTGTGTTTTAGAGGGTGGAAACGCGGATTTATTGGTTATACTTAGCAAGGAGCAAATCAGTGAATTTTTCAAGTTAAATAATTCGCTGTTTTACCCTTCGCAGTATCAATTGCCACTAACTTTAGTTTGTGGAATTGAAGTTGCCTTTCCTGGCTTTAGCCAAAAGTTAAAAGACAATTTATTGTAAAGAATCAATAGATTTTGGCTAAAGCCTTTGAAGATATTTCATTATCAATCCACGGGTTGAAACCCGTGGCAATTAAAATATCCTAACTCTATACTTCAAAGAGATAAATTAGCCAGCTTTCCAGGTTAAATTATTCACGGTTTTATCCCTTGCAGAGTATAGTTTATATTTTTTTGCTTCGTAAAGTGGTTTTTTTGCCACGCCTGCCTCGTTGAGGCCATTACTGTGCTAAAAAGCCAAAGAATACTGCGAGAAACAGCATCAGGAATTCAAATAGGTAACCTTTCCATTTTTTCTCGTGATGTATTTTTGGGTGATGATGTATTTCCATGATTCTATATTATTTAAAATGGTATTCATGCCGAATTAGTTTAATAAGGCTTGTATTTTTTCCCTGTAAAACCACAAATCCAAACCTGGGGCCATAGTCAATAAGTCTGATCATAGATTGTAATTCATTTCTGAACTCAAAAAATACTTTAGCTCCTATTCCCCTGGTTATAATTTGAAATAGTAAACAAATATTCGTGTTTTCTATTTTTTTATTTTCTGTGTTTCTTCATACAATAATTATTATTTCATTCGGACAGAAACTAAGGCATATTGGTTTAATATCCCGCTGCCATGCCATCTTTTCGCGGATCGGAAGCGCCAAAATATATTTTATGCACGGCGTCGTAACGGATGCCCTGGTAACCGCCAAAATTCCCCGGCTCACCATATTCCACGTGGTGGCCCATTTGCATTAATGTACGAATACTTTCGTAAGGAAATCCCGATTCAAGATAAATAGTACCTACTCCCCGTTTTGGTTGCCCCGTGGGCTGCGACGAGCCTCCATGAGCAATACGGGGCGCATCGCCTGCTTCCTGTATGTTCATGCCAAAATCAATCATGTTCATCAATATCTCCACCTGGCCTTCGGGCTGAAAACTTCCGCCCATTACACCAAAGCTCATATATGGAGTATCATTCTTCGTTACGAATGCCGGGATGATAGTATGAAAAGGCCGTTTGTGCGGCGCATAAGTATTATTTTGTCCTTCATGTAAATTGAATAAATAACCACGGTTTTGCAATACAAATCCCAGACTGTCCGGTACCAGGCCCGAACCAAAAGCAGCGAAATTGCTTTGTATCAGCGACACCATATTACCGGCAGAATCTGCCACGGTAAGATAGATTGTTTCGCCATTTTTCAGCTTGCTATCTCCGGCGGTAAAACTGCCCGAAGCCGTGTCCATGCTGATCAATTTGCGGCGTTGTGCTGCATATTCTTTTGAGATAAGCCAATTTACCGGCACTTTGGCAAAATCCATATCGGCATAATATTTTGCCCGGTCTTCATACGCCAGTTTTTTTGCTTCCACAAACAAATGAATGTGTTCGGCGCTGCCATAATGTATTTTACTGAAATCAAATCCTTCCAGAATATTCAGCATTTGCAATACCGCAATTCCCTGTCCGTTAGGCGGCAGTTCCCATACCCGATAGCCACGGTAAGTGGTTGATACCGGCTCTACCCAGGTGGAAGTATGAGCCGCCAGGTCTTTATATGATAAGAATCCACCGCGTTTTTTCATGAACGCATCAATATCACGGGCAATAGAACCTTTGTAAAATTCATCGCGGCCACCTGTTGCAATTTTTTCCAAAGTGTTAGCTAATTGCGGGTTTTTAAATATTTCTCCACGCTTCACGGTATGTCCGTTGGGCCAATATAACTTCATTATATTGGGATACTCCCCGGCGTATTTTTTTAAACCAGCGAAAACAAATGCCGCTTCATCTTCCAGCGGAAAACCATTGCGCGCATAACTAATTGCCTGCGATAAAATTTGCGGCATGGATAAATGGCCAAATTTTTTATGCAGTTGAAACCAGCCATCCACACAGCCCGGCGTTGATACCGGTAAAGGGCCGGTAAAAGGAATATAGGACAAGCCGCGCTTTTTAAATTCATCCAGCGTTAAGCTATACGGAGAACGTCCGGAAGCATTCAGTCCATACAATTTTTTTGTTTTAGCATCATAAACGATGGCAAATAAATCTCCGCCAACGCCATTCATTTCAGGATCTGTTACACCTAAAACTGCATTGGCCGCGATAGCGGCATCTACCGCTGATCCTCCTTTTTTTAATATATCAATAGCAGCCATCGTAGCCAGCGGATGGCTGGTGCAGGCCATGCCGTGTTGTGCCATTACCACAGACCTGGTAGCAAATGTTTTTCCGTCCAGCCGGTCCTGTGCTATTACAGTTTGAAGTGAGGCTGCCAGGAAAAATAAAAGCGAAAACAGAAAGATACTTTTCATAATATTAAAATTTAAATTGAGTAATTAATTTGTTTTATTTTTTCATTTTGTCTTTCCATTGTTGTAATTCTTTTTCTAAATCTTCTTTTATTTTTGGAAGACCGGGTCCTACATCGTTATGTTCACCCGGATCTTTTTCGAGATTAAATAATAACCCTGTTCCATTGTCTATAATGTATTTCCATTTTCCTTTTCTTACCGCCGATTGGGTTTTCCCTTTGAAATTCCAATTCCAGAATAATGACCTCCCTGTGTCAATATCCTTTGAGAAAATATTGATTCCCTCAAGATCACTCCCTGGTGTAACACCTGCAGCAGTCAATAATGTATAAGTCAAATCCATATTAATAGACAACCGTGGATCAGTTACATTTTTTCTGTTCAATTTTGGATATCGTATAATCAATGGAACTCTAATCCCTCCTTCCCATAAAGTGGCAAAGCCGTGAGAAAATTTTCCATGATTTACAACGCCTTCACCCTGGTGATCATAAGTAAAAACTACAATGGTATTTTGCGCCAGCCCATCCTTTTGCAATTCGTCTAATACTTTCCCGATTTCGTGATCCATTCTCTCCACTACTCCTACGTAATCCTGTCGGGTACCTTTCTCCCAATTGGAAGGATTGCGTATGTCGCCGGATATTCCCGGTGGCTGCAATGGCGGTAATGCTGCATTGTAAAAGAGGCATAAAAAGAAAGGTTGTTGTTGGTTTTTATTAATAAAGGCCATTGCACTGTCTGTAAAAATGTCGGTACTATAACCCTCTGATATAACGGGTTTCGTATTGTAGTACAACCCGTCGTCATTGGTAATGTTTCGATGCGTGTAGTAATCAATGCTCCAGTCTTTGAATCCAAAGAAAGTTTCAAAACCATTTTCATTCGGACTAGATGCATCACTAAAACCGAGATGCCATTTTCCCATCAACCCGGTTACATATCCGGCATTTTTTAATCGGGAAGCTATGGTAGGATATTTCGAAGTAAGACCGGTATCATTTTTAGAAATATTGTGTGTCAGGCCAGTTTTTGCAGGATACATTCCTGTTAGCAGTGCACCCCTGGATGGGCTGCAAACCGGATCGGCAGCATAAAAATTAGTGTATTTGATTCCTTCGGAAGCAAGCCGTTTCAATGAAGGAGTTTTGATTTCTGTATGGCCGAAAGGTTCTATATCGGCGTAACCCATGTAGTCGGCGACAATCAAAACTATATTTGGCCTTTGTGTTTTTTTAATGAGTGCATTATTTTTTTGCGCGCACAACGTCGGTGGAAGCAAGACAAGAAAAAGAATTTTTTTCATATTAAAAGAAATTTATAAAATAATGATACATTTTAAAATGCTTTTTGTGAGTTCCTATTCGTTACTGATATTTTTTTTATTATTACCCGCGTTCCATGCATTATCTACTTTCTTCACTCAGACGCAATACATCTTCAATCGCCGCCGGATTGAATAAAGCGGATTCCCTGGTATTTGTTGCTTTACTGTTCTATTCTTTTGCCGGAATTCTCTCTTTCTTTATTTCTGTTCTTTTTCCATTTTTAATTAAAAATGTTTTCTCTACCTCGCCCCAGGGCGTTAAGCCAAATTCTATTTGCTTTTGATCATCCGGGTAAAAAAATGTAGTGTTTGATTCAGGCTTCAGTTCTATATCCCGCACACCGTTTATATGCTGATACAGCTTCCCGTTTTTTTGTATTAATTCAAAAGAAGGAGCACCTTTATATCTTCCAACGTATCGGTTGAGCAGCAGGGGATTTATTTTTATTTCTTTATGAATACCGGAAGAGACCGCTGCCTTATCAAATATTATATTGGACAGGCCTTTTGAATAAATATATTCCGGCTTGGCTCCATTAACCAGATTGTTGCATAATATAATAATGGTGATATCATTTTTAGGATAATGCAGCAGGTAGGTTCCGTATCCCGGCCAGGTTCCGCGGTGCGCCATGTATTTTCCATGCTCATTTTTGCCTACGAAAACACCATAGCCATAAGAAGTTTTTAAAATAGTATCGCACAAAGACTGCGGCGAAAGCATTTCCTTTTGAAGCGCTTTGCTTAACAACAAATGATTTTTCAGCGCTTCTTCCCATTTAAATAAATCGCCGGTAGCGCTGCTGATAGCCGCATCGCCCTCTACGCCGTCGAAATAATACACTCCATCAAATTGTGGAACACTATCTGGAAGTACATATTTTTTTAAGCTGTCTGAATAAACAAATCCATAAGCATAATTGGGAATGATTTCTTTCAGAGAACGACGTGTGTTATACACGCGGGAGTGCGTCATGCCAAGCGGAATGAAAATATTTTCAGCCATATAATCTTTAAATGATTGTCCCGACACTTTTTCAATAATGGAAGCCAATAATATATAAGCTGTATTAGAATATTCCCATTTGCTGCCCGGCTGAAAATGTATTGCTGGTTTTTCAGTAGCCAGAAATTGGATTACATCTTTATTAAAAGCTATTTTTTTGTGATTCCATTTCGGCGCCATTTCATCCATATACGCCGGTAACCCTGAAGTATGAGTGAGCATATTTTTAAGGGTAATATTATAATAAGGAAGTTGAGGGAAAAATTTCCTGAGTGAATCTGACAGTTTGATTTTTCCTTTCTCCACCAACAACAAAATGCCCATTGCAGTGAATTGTTTTGAAACGGAAGCCAACTCAAACACCGAGCTGTCGTTCAATAATCTTTTGGTATCAAAATCGGCATAGCCAAAAGATTTTTGGTAAATAATTTTTCCATTTTTCGACACCAGCACATTGCCGTTAAAATTATTTTCGATTACCTGTTTTTGCATGTATACATTCAACATTTCTGTGAGGTCATTTTGCGCGTATGCAGCCGGTGAAAGCAGGAGCAGCAGAAGAAGAATTTTTTTCATTTTAAAAGAGTTTTGAAAGATTATGATGCATTTTCCATTGTTGTTTATAAGCCGTATTCGTTACTGATATTTTATTTTAAGATTTAAGGATGTCGGGCGTTAAGGCAAATCAACTTTAGGCTCTGTACGACTCATAAGCACATTTAAAGGAGCTTCTACTGTTATTGCATTAACCTTCCCATCGGAATTCCTGGTAAAATGATACGTCCAGTAAGAAAAAGAACCTGTTCCTGTATCTGATGAAATAAAAACATCCTTTGCAATTGCTGAAAGCGGCTTTTTGCCACCCCCGGTTTGTTGTATAAATAAGGTGTCATTTTTTTGAGTGATATCATCATACATTTTTTGGGAACCAAGATCCGCTACGAGCAATGTTCCCAATGCATGAATTTTATATACTCCCGTATAATCTTTCAGTAATGCCGGATCTGGCTTTATGGATAGAGGGCGTGTTACCGGGTAGCCCGCTACGCTCAATGCAATAGGCATCGCAACATGCAGGTTGGCATGGCCATTATTAGAAAGAAGTGTTACAAATAAATGCTGCTCCGGAAGCCGGATAACCATAGACAGGAAACCGGGAATTCCGCCGGAATGAAAAATCAGTTTTACTCCATTATAATTACTACTAAACCATCCAAAACCATATTGGGTTTTCCTGCCGTCTTTTAAAATATAACTCGTCCAGGCTTTTTGTAATAATGCGCGGCTCACTATTTTATCGGTATACAAGGCATTATCCCATTTTAGTAAATCTGCTACATTGGAAATAATCTCTCCGGCAGCATAAGGCCATGACCAGCTAATATAATCGGCGTCTTTATATTTATTGTTGCCGGCAGCTTCATATCCCGTTGCTACTCCGGGAATAACTTTAGCATTTGTACCAAAATAACTGTGATCCATGTGCAACGGATTAAAAATATTTTTCTGCACGTACTCTTCATAAGACATACCGGAAACTTTCTCTATAATCTGCCCCAGCAAAAAGAAACCGGAATTACTATAACTCCAATCCGTACCGGGTTCAAATAGTAAAGAGTCCCGGCTGAACCATTTTGCAATGCTGTCCCTGGGCTCATCATTCCGATATTTTTTTTTGAAAAAGTCTTTATCAAGAAAATTGGGTATTCCTGAAGTATGTGTCAGCAGGTTTTCAATGGTAATAGACCTGCCATGCGTATTATATGCAGGAAGGTATTTATGAATATCATCCTGCAAAGCCATCTTGCCTTCCTGCACCAACTGCAAAATACTTACTGCAGTAAATTGTTTGGTATTGGAACCAATCTCAAATTCATAGTCAGGCCTGTTCAGTATTTGTAGTTCCATATTGGCCAGGCCATACGCTTTTTCAAATACAGGATAACCGTCTTTGGCAATCAGTAACACGGCCCCCGGCTCATTGTATTTATAGGTGGCTTGCATAATGCTATCGGCATAAGCATAATTACTTTCATTATTGTTTACATTTTTTTGCTGTGCCCTAATATTGAAGCTAAAGGCTAACAGCAGCATCAAAAAGGCTAAAATTGATTTTATTTTCATGATGAGATTTTTTTTCTACTAACTAAATTTTCAAAATCTGAACTTTCATATTAACAAAATATGGTTCCAGTTTTCTTTTTATTTCATTTCCTTCAGCCATTGATTCATTATTTCCGGAGCAAGCTGTTGTAGCAAAACCAATGGTGGCAGTTGCTTTCCACCAGGAGAATAGTTGGCAATAAATTTCCTGAGAAGTTCTACTTTAAATTTTGGGTATAATTTGTAACCAAGTTCCTGGAATCGTCCCTGGTACCAGCCATAATTGCGTGCGCCTACATTTGAATACAACCGTTCAAAATCTACAAGGGTTTTATATTTCGGTTGATAACCGGTTTCGCCTACTTGCGGCAGACCCGGATAATTTTTATGTTCTTCAAAAAAACAGATGGCGAAGTAAGAAGCCAGAAATTCATCAGCCCACAGGCTGTGAGTGAATGTGTGGTTGTATCTTTTTAGGAAAATATGCCCAAGTTCGTGAAGAGCAACGCAGTCAAACTCTGACAGTGAATCCGGGTTTATGCTTTCATTTACGCCGAACAATTTATTGACAGCCGACTTATCTGCTGCAATAAATAATTTGTTTAGCCGATCCTTCGAGGTCGGCATACCGTAGGGAGAACCATATTCTTCCAAATGAATTTTTTGCCAGGCTTCTTTGTCCAGGATCATTACCTGGAGGCTAAATTTTACATCCGGAAATTTTGGCTCATAAAATGTCGCACATTTCTCCACCATAGATTGAATGGTTTCAGCCCGCACTTTATAATTTTTACTGTAAAGCACAGAAACCGCTCCTTGCAAAGTATCCAGGTGCAAAGTGGCGATAGCAGATTTCATTTTAGTAGCCATGGCAGCATCCGGGGTTGCTATCTGTTGTACTGAAATTTTTTGTCCGTAACTGTAAATAGTGCAGAACAAAAATGCGGCAATACTTAATATTTTGTTCATGGTTATAAACTTTCAATTTTTAATTCAGTCGTCGGCTTTATCCATTCATCAAAAACCGGCTTTACATTTACTCCTGTTGCCTGCTGAAAAATACCGGGCAATTCATTAAAGGTAAATCCTCTTTTTTCGCGCAGGCTCCAGTTGTAGAGATATATCAATGCATCCCTGAGAGATTTTTTGTGATTGCTTTTTTCACTGATATAATTATCCAAATCATTAGCCATCAAAAAACCCCTTGCCATAACCTGGTCGCCGATTCGTGGATCGCTGGCATACTGTGTGGAAGCCAGTTCGGAAAGTTCCGCCAGAGACATATTCTTCAAAAAAACAGGAGCCTCATCCACTCGCTTTTTATTCCTGTCAATCCCGTTTATGTGTAATAACTGAAGCGTGATGTATTGTACAAACCCTTCATTGAACCATATTGTTTTTATGATTGGGCCATCTCCCAGGTAAAAGGCCTGTAGCTTTTTCCATAACAACGCAACGGAATATACGCATGACACATATGATGCAGAATCCCCACCACCGAGGTTCGATGTATCTTCGATGTATCCAGGGAAGCTGTTTGACTATTCAGGTGTTCCATTGCCCAATTATATTCGTGCAAACTATCCAGTGGTTTCAGAAATTCCACGTCAATAGTATAATATGGAAAAGGAGTTTGCCCGAAATATTGATGCAGCAATTTCATAGATGACACACCGGTTTTGCCAATATTATTTATGGAAGAATCCCCTTTGACTTCTGCATATTGTGCCACATATAATGGAACGGGGCCATCATCAAAACGTTTTACCTCTAAAGCAGTGCCCATCATAATTTGCGCATCGGCCAGCAGATCAAAATTGTCAACCGGCAATTCCATTTTATTTTTTATTAAAGGAAACTTTGGCGAAAGTGTGGTGAATACCGGCCAGCCTTCCGGCACTTTTATAAAGAGCTTAATTTTTGTGTATTCAAATCCATCAATGAATCCAAAAACAGAATAGCCAAGTATGCCTACATAATTGGATCGTATTTTAGAAGCGTCTATGCTCATTAGTTCTTCTTTTTCCATTTTCTTCAAATCCATGCCATAAGTGATGTGCAACACATTGGATGATGAATCACCAATTATCCATCGCGGGCCTTCGCCGCGGGTTACGGATACTACATCGCCATTATCATCATATCCTTTTATAGAAGATAAATAGTGATCGTAAAAAACAACTCCGTAGCTACCGGGAGCCGAGCGTGGAATTATCAATTGAACCGGGCCTTTGTATGCCTTCGGCAAACGAATATCTATTGAGATATTATCAGGAGAACCATTATAGGTGATGGTATAAATCTGCGCATCGGATTGTGCCCATGCTGTGTAACTCAACAACAGAGTGATCGCAAAAATTATTTTTTTCATCAGTGTATTTTTTTATATTTTGGAAGCGTTGGAGCGATTCACCATTCACCATTCACCATTGCCATTCACTTTCCGGATATGTATTTTTTCACTCATTTTCCAAATGATATTCTTTTTGTAAAAATGGTATTAGCCGTGATGCATATTGAAATTGCACTTCAACATCCCGCTTATAAAATAAGGCCGTCGCTTTTTGTTTAACCAGTTTATTTAAAAAGAAGCGCAACTTCTCTTTATCAGGATTAAAAGGCGGAATATTATCAAAGGATTGCTTCGTAGTTACTTTTTCAAATACCATCCAGTCAATAATATAATCACTGGCATCTATAACTTCATGTGTATTTGAACCATAAGCTTCGCCCTGATTTTCTGCAATTCTATTGCCAACATCGTAACGCATGATACTATCCGCGGCATGTGCTTTTTGGATCAGTCGCAATCCGCCCGCATTTTTTAATTGTTGCATAGTACCATCATTAAGTGAAACGATATGTCTATAGGGTACATACTTAATAAAATAATGATAAAACAACTTAGTATTTTCAGGTAGGGATACATTTTCTTCTGCAATAGATAGCAGGCTGTCTATTCCTTTATTAGCCGATGTGATTTGATTCATTTGCAACTGCATCTCAGCAGTATCTTTTTTTACATCCGCAATGAAGCTTAGGATGTATTCTTTTTCACGATGCCTTTCTACTCTGTTTTCTCTTACATTTTCCATAAAAAAGCCGCCGCTTACTGCAAGAAATAACATCAGAAATTCAAACAAATAATCCTTCCATTTTTTATCGTGATGGATGTGTGGATGAATGTGTGGTTCCATTTTTATTTCAGTTTTTTTATTTTTGAGTTCAGATTTAGTTACGTCGCTTGCTGATGGCTTATTGCTAGAGGCTGGCGGCTCATCACCCATTGCCAATTGATTTTCTTCACTCATCTTTTAAGTTGTATTTTTTCTTTATCAGGGAAATTAAATCAACAGCAGCCTTGTATTGTTTTTGAAGGCCGGCAAGATAAGGCCCCTTTAAGATCGATACGATGTAGGTTAAACGATTTGCAAAGTTGACCAGCAGGGCCGGCTCCGAAATCATTAAACGACTTTTTGGGTCAATGCTCACTATCAAATGATTCGAACTGTCAGGATGAAAATCGTGAACGTATTTATAGTTGAAGATCTGGTAAATGATCTCTGACGCACGCTCTTGCTTATCGGTGATATTTGCAATAGCGGATTTTATGAAATCTTTCCTGCTCCAATAGTTGCTGATGGCATTTACCACCTCCTGGCTTTTTATCATATTCAGGCCTCCCGCTTTTAATTGAGAAGTAGCCTGGTCACTGAAAGAAAATCCGATTCGTATTCCATAAGTTAGCTGCAGACGGTACAACTCCGCTACATTTATTTTATCAAAGTCCTGGTAGAGTACATTTTTTAATGAATCCAATCCACGGGCAATATTTTCGCTTTCCGGAATTGCTCCCGATATCGTGGCTGTGTCCTTTTTGAGGTCATCCACCATAGATCGCATATACTGTTTTTCACGATGATGATTGCTTATATTTTCCCGGAGGCCTTCTGCAAAAAAGCCTAATGTTACTGCCAGGAATATCATCATGAATTCTAAGAAATATTCTTTGTAATTTTTTTTCTGATGATGGAGATCAGGATGATGATGTACGTCCATTTTTTGTATTGCTGATTTAAAAATTGATGATGTTATATTTCCGATTTACAGTAAACAAACCCCGCCTGAATGGCTCAGTCGGGCAGGCGGGCGGGTTTCGGGTAGGAAGTATTCCAGATTCCTGGTCAATGAGTTTCCTCAATAAACTTCGCCACATTGTCATGCAAATTTTTTAACGAAGGAATATGCAGATATACCATGTGCCCTGACATATAATGGGCGAAGGAAATATTTTTTTGTAATGATTCTGGTATAGCCAGGTGATGCATTTCATATTCGCCTTCAAAGTAGGGTGTGCCCAGGTCGAAATACCCCATGTTCAGCATTACTTTCAGCTTAGGGTTATAGATCATGGCCGATGCCAGGTCAGGCATTACGTTGGTAAAAACTCTCATGGGGAATGGGAGATTTGGCGCCAAATGACGAAAATCCCATTGTTGGATGATACCATTACCTCGGGGGTGGTAGATCATGTCTTTCCCAAATTTTAATTGAGTACGCAAATAATTGTTAAATGACCCCACAAATGCTGCTGCAAAAGTAGCGGTATGTGGATCGTATTCAGGCGTTTCACTTAAAGGATCCATCTCAGGCCCGGTAAAGCGGGTATCTAAACGTCCGGTAATTTTATTTTCATCCGCCAGCATCATCTTTTCAAAGTCCGGACCACTGACACGTAAATTCGCTTTGCGGATATAAGCTACCGGCAACCCGGTGTATTCATGGATCTTTCCGGCAATATGCGTGAAAGTAGCCGTATCCAGCAGTGAACCTTTATTGAGTGCAAGTGCATAATCATTCATGGCAAAATGTTCTACTTCTTTCAGGAATGGTTGCAATTCTGCCGGTTGATTGGGTACTTTATGAAAATACCAGGCAGTAGCCGCAGCAGAAGGTAATGCAAGTTCATAAGGCAGATCCATACCCGGATCAGCCGTGCCTAAATCAGACATATTATTATAGCTTAATATTTGCGAAAGTAAAATGACGCCATTCAGATCTACGGCATATCGTCTTTCAAGTATGTTGGAAACAACCGCAGAGCGAAACGTTCCATAGCTTTCTCCAAATAGATATTTTGGAGAATTCCATCGGTTATAATCAGAAAGAAATTGAGTGATAAATGACGCGAATGCGTTTGCATCCGGATCAACGCCATAAAAATCTTTCGGCTCTCCTGCGCCGCCTTTCTCTTTACTAATTATTTGACTAAAACCCGTACCCGGTGCATCAATAAATACCAGGTCGCTGGCATCCAGCAGGCAAAAATCATTATTTACTGTTTTGAAAGGCGGTTGCATGAGGGCAGTATCTTCAAGG
>DASSHD010000387.1:0-6489 GCA_035693085.1 Hanamia sp.
CTACAATAGTTGTTTACCAGCAACTTTATTTACTCAACAACATGCAACTTGGGTTTAATAAAAATTATATGATCACTTTGCCATTTCAAAGTTTTGGTGATAAAACTTCTTCATTTAAAAATGAATTAAAATCGGGAAAAGACATAGAAGATGTGTCTATTTCAAGCTGGACGCTGGGGAGTAGTTATGGCAATACTTCCAGTATGAGTCAGCCAGTTGACTCCATAAAGGACTGGAATTTTGGTTTTGTAAATGCGGATACTAATTTCTTAAAAACGATGCAGATAAAATTGTTAGCCGGTAGAAATTTTTCAAACATTGATTTTTCAGGTTTAGCTAAAAAGGATTCATTATTAAAGGAAGCAGAGAAAAGACACGACGGGAACGCATACATGAATGTCATTGCCTCAAAGCCAATTATTATTACAAAAACTACAGCAAGAAACTTAGGATTAAAGGAACCTGTGGTGGGGCAAGCAATAAAACTAAGTGCTCTTCAGGGTACAGTGATCGGGGAGATAAATGATTTTAAAGGAATTTCATTACTCGAAAAAAATCCTATGGTAATATTAGAAAGTGATCCACAAATTTCTTTTGGAAATACTTATATAAGAATTAATTCAAAAAATATCCCTCAAACTATTGATTTCATAAAAAGTAAATGGAACCAATTTTTCCCCGGTAAAAGCTTTGATTTTTCTTTTATGGATGACCAGGTTGCAGGTCTTTATAAAGAGCAGCGGCGTTTGGCCACTTTGTTTACAGCTTTCGCCACTCTTGCCATCATCATTTCTCTGCTGGGATTGTTTAGCCTTGTAGCACTTATTTCACAACAAAGAACAAAAGAGATTGGAATCAGAAAAGTGCTGGGTGCCAGTATGGGGGAGATTGTTAGTTTACTTTCCAGGAATTTTATAAAATTAATATTGGTTGCTTTTATTATTGCCACGCCATTGGTTTGGTGGGCAATGAATAATTGGCTGCAGGATTTTCAATATCGCATATCCATTAGCTGGTGGATTTTTATAATTGCAGGTATGGGCAGTTTATGCTTTGCTTTAGGAGTGGTAGTAATCCAGGCAATAAAAGCGGCGGTGGCTAACCCGGTGGATAGTTTGAGAAGTGAATAAAACGCCTAAATGGGCTTATGAAGTCCACAAGTAAAATAGCGTTCGAAGTGAGTGGTGAATAGGAATGTTGAATATTTGTTTGTTCACTATAAACCGGGAACATAACAATAACTGTTAAACGAAAATAAAAAATTATGTTTAAGAATTATTTTAAAATCGCCTGGCGAAACCTGATGAAATATAAATTTATCTCGTTCATTAACCTGTTCGGGCTAACGGTGGGGCTTACCTGCTGTTTGCTAATTACAACTTATGTTCTGAATGAATTAAGTTATGACCGTTATAATAAAAACGCCGAAAATATCTACAGGGTAACTAGGACTTTTAAAAATTCGGCGGGTGTTGTTTCTTTGAAATTAAGCACTATCGCTCCACCATTCGGATACTATTTTCCAACAGATTTCCCGGAAATAAAAAAAATGACACGGCTGTTAGACATCGGAACAATGCCATTTAAATACAAAGACAAAATTATCGCTGAACCCGATGTGTATGTTGCGGATGATAATCTATTTGATGTTTTTACTTTGAAGGTTTTGGAAGGTGATCCTAAAACCGCATTAAAGGATCCCTTTAGTGTAATGCTCACAGAAGATGTAGCCAAAAAATATTTTGGTAATGAAGATCCGATGAACAAAGTAATAAAAGTAAATAACCAGTTTGACGTAAAAGTAACCGGCATATACAAAGGTTTTCCTGAAAATTCCTTTATGCACCCGGGCGTATTAATTTCTTTCAGTACTTTAAAGGATTCTGCAGTTTACGGCGAAAAAAACCTGGAAACCAACTGGGGCAATAATGCTTTCTTTACATTTATTGTACTGCCTGATCATTACAATCCCAAAAGGATGATCGCGCGTTTTCCTGCATTTCTTGATAAACACATGGCTGCTCAATATGCTCCGAATCAACCTTCAAAAATGACAGAGCTCGGATTGCAAAAACTTACAGATATTCATTTGTATTCACATACCGATTATGAGGCGGAACCCAACGGGGATATCAAAAGGGTTTACATTTTTTCTGCTATTGCTTTATTTATTTTATTGATAGCCTGTATCAATTACATGAACCTTTCCACCGCCCGCTCTTCATTACGTGGAAAAGAAATTGGAATTCGAAAAGTAATTGGTGCGCGAAGAAAAGAATTAATTTTTCAATTTCTCAGCGAATCAGTACTAATAGCCTGGAGTGCTATTTTAATAGCTTTCGTTCTATTATATTATACTTTACCCTTTCTCAATCAAATTTCAGGACAACAACTTTCAATAAACATCTTATTGAAATGGCAGGTTTTAATTCCTCTTTTCTTAACGCCATTTATTGTAGGCATTTTATCCGGACTCTACCCTGCCTTATTTATGTCTTCTTTTCAGCCCGTAAAAACTTTGAAGGGCTTATTTAAAGTCGGTGGCGGCAATGTTTCTTTCAGAAAAGTGTTGGTGGTAGCGCAATTTACCATTTCCATCGTACTTATTATTACCACCATTATTGTTTTTCAGCAGTTGAAGTATATGCAGGACACCTCTTTGGGTTATGACAAGGAACACATCATCACGCTGCCTTATTATAATTCCGTCAATCCCCAATATGATGCGTTCAGAAATGACTTATTACAAAGTCCGGGTATCAAAGATGTAGCTCGTTCTTCACGCATTCCTACAGGCAGATTGCTTGATGAAAATGGCGCTTCTACAATGGTTGGCGACTCCATGCAACCGGTAACTGCGGCTATAAAAGATGTATCTGCCGATTATGATTTTATTCCCACTTATGGGATTCATTTAGTTGCCGGCAGAAATTTTTCACGCGATTATGGTATGGATACTTCCAATTTTATTTTGAATGAGTCTGCCGTAAAAGCCATCGGCTGGAAAACACCACAGGATGCTATAGGCAAGGATTTTAAATATGGAGGTGTGAAAGGGCGGATAATTGGAGTTATGGCCGATTTTCATTTTGAATCACTTCAACATAAAATTGTTCCAATGATCTTATTAAATCCGGCAACAACGCCAACCAATTCTTCATTCAACAAACTTTCGATAAAACTTTCCGGTAATAATATTCCGGGAGAATTGGCTTCCGTTGAAAAAACATGGAAAACGTATTTGCCTGAATTACCTTATCAATACACTTTCCTTGATGAGAATTTCAATAAAATGTACCAGTCAGAACAAAGACAGGAAACCATCTTTACAGTTTTTTCGTGCATCGCCATATTCATTGCCTGCCTGGGTTTATTTGGCCTATCAGCTTTTGAAATTACACAGCGAATAAAAGAAATTGGAATAAGAAAAGTATTGGGAGCCAAAGTAAGTTCCATTGTTACTTTATTATCAAAAGATTTTTTAAAGCTTGTCTTAGTTGCTACCATTATTGCTTTTCCAATAGCATGGTATGCCATGTCACATTGGTTGCAGGGTTTTGCTTATCGGATAAATATTCATTGGTGGGTGTTTTTGCTGTCAGCAATTCTTGCAATGATTGTGGCATTAGTTACAGTAAGCTTCCAGGCAATTAAAGCAGCGGTGGCCAATCCGGTTGAGAGCTTGAGAACGGAATAAGCAAAACGAAATCCCGATTATTTCGTGGGATGAAGAGTTTGAGAAGTGAATAGAATTTAATTAGCTGATGTGCTAATGAAGAAAATAAGAATGTTGAATATTTGTTGCTTTACTATATCATAACAGCTATCTATAAACGAAAATAATATGATAAAAAATTTCTTTAAATCAACCTTCCGCAGCCTTTGGAAAAATAAAGGCTACAGTTTCCTGAACATTTTTGGTTTAGCCATTGGCATCGCTTGTGCCGGGTTAATTTTCTTGTGGGTGGAAGATGAACTGAGTTTTGACCAGTTCAACACAAAAAAAGGCCAATTGTATTTTATTCGTGAAAATCAAAAGTATGATACCTACACCGCAACATTTGGTTCAACACCCGCGCCAATGGCTCCCGTAATGCAGGCAGAAATTCCTGGCGTTGCCAACACCTGCCGCATTAATGGCCTGGATACAAAATTGATAACCATTGGCAATAACTCAATGTATGCAAGCGGCAGTTATGTGGATGCTTCTTTATTCAGCATGTTTACATTTCCTTTTGTACAGGGCAATGCAAAAACAGCTTTTAAAGAATTGCATTCAATGGTGATTACACAATCAACTGCAAAAAAATTTTTTGGCAATGAAAAGGATGTTATTGGCAAAACAGTGCGTGTAGATAATAAACAGGATTATGTAATAACCGGTGTTTTAAAAGATATTCCCAAAAACTCAACCGTACAGTTTGAATGGGCTGCACCTTTCCAAATTTGGTGGGATGAAAATAAATCCTGGGCACAAAGCTGGGGCAATAATGACTTGTCAACCTATGTTGAGCTAAAGCCTAATGTTAGCGCTGCATCAGTAAATAAAACCCTTTACAACTTTATACAAAAACGCGATCCAAAATCTATTGCAAGGCCTTTTTTATGGAGCGCGCACGACTGGCATTTACGCGATGAATTTGATAACGGCGTGCAAACAGGCGGCGGAAGAATCACGTATGTGCATCTCTTTTCTGTTATTGCCTGGATCATTTTATTAATTGCCTGCATCAATTTTATGAACCTTGCCACGGCAAGAAGTGAGAAACGTGCAAGAGAAGTGGGTGTAAGAAAAGTGTTGGGCTCAGGAAAGCGAATGCTCATTTTTCAGTTTATTGGCGAAGCTATATTTATGGCAGTGTTATCTGCTGTGCTTGCTGTTATTATTATGCTGTTAGTGTTGCCTGCTTTCAATTTGCTGGTGCAAAAAAGTCTTGTATTAGGTTTAAGTAACCCACTTCACATTGCAGCATTACTCGCCATTACTTTAATATGCGGATTATTTGCCGGCAGTTATCCTTCACTTTATTTATCATCCTTCAATCCCGTATTTGTTTTAAAAGGAATGAAGATGAAAGGCAGCAGCGCCGCCATCATACGAAAAGGTTTGGTGATATTACAGTTCAGCATTTCCATCATACTTATCATCAGCACCATTATTATTTATCAGCAAATACAACATGTGAAAAGCAGGAGCCTAGGCTTTAATAAAAGCAATCTTTTGCAGGTTGATATGAACCGCGAAATGACAAAAAATTACGAAGCGGTTCACCAGGATTTATTGAATACAGGTTTAATTGAAAACGTTGCTGTTTCAAATTACAATACTTTATATGGAGGTAATAATACAGGTAGTTTGGTTTGGGAAGGAAAAAAATCCAACAACCAGGTTTTAATTTCTACCCGGTATGTATCTCCGGGTTATATGAAAACTTCAGGCATAAAAATTTTGGAAGGAAGGGATTTGGTGGAAACAGACAGCGTGCAATCAAAAAAATTAAATGTTCTAATTACACAATCATTAGAAAAACTCATGGGTAATAACAGCGCTGTTGGAAAAACCCTGCATTGGGATGGCGACACGAGTGGCACGGTGGTAAATGTTGTTGGCGTAGTGAATAATTATGTATATGGCGATATGTATGGCAAGCCGGACCCGGTAATGTTTTTTTGCGTCAACATGCCTGATGCGTCAAACATGTACGTTCGGCTGAAACCCAATGCCAACGTTGAATCAGCCATACAACAAATTGCAACTGTAGTAAAAAAAGACAACCCCTCCTACCCTTTTACGTATCACTTTGTAGATGCGCAGTTTAACGCGATGTTTCAGAATGAGCAATTGATAAGCGAGCTGTCAAGAGTGTTTGCCGCATTGGCTATTATCATTTCATGTTTGGGATTATTCGGTTTGGCTGCTTACACCGCTGAACGCAGAACAAAAGAGATTGGAATAAGAAAGGTGCTGGGAGCAAGCGTTTCGGGCATAGCTAAATTATTATCAAAAGATTTTTTACAACTGGTATTTATTTCATGCCTTGTTGCCTTTCCGCTGGCCTGGTGGATGATGAATAGCTGGCTGCAAAATTATAAATACAGGATAGAAATAAGTTGGTGGATATTTTTAATTGCAGGTTTTGTTGCTATTCTTATCGCATTAATAACGGTGAGCTTCCAGGCAATAAAAGCGGCTGTGGCCAATCCTGTTGAGTCTTTGAGAACGGAATAGAGTGCAAATGTGAAAATTAGAAAATTGGAAAATGTGACAATGTGCTGATTAGCTGATTAGCTAATTAGCTAATTAAAGAAAAATAGGAATATCAATTATTTGTCGGTTTACTATAATATAACGGTTATCTATAAACGAAAATAAAATGATAAAAAATTATTTCAAAACTGCATGGCGCAATATCATTCGCAATAAAGCATTTTCAATTATCAACATACTCGGCCTTGTGCTGGGGCTTACCTGTAGTTTGCTTATTTTTC
>DASSHD010000388.1:0-15720 GCA_035693085.1 Hanamia sp.
AGATACCTTTCCTACGCTTTGGGTGAATGCTGATAAGATCATTTCAGTGCTGACATTTCTGAAAAAAGAAGTGGAACAGCCTTATAAAATGTTGTATGATTTAACAGTGATTGACGAGCAGGCAAGAACTTTTCGTGGTGGCCAACCTGCCAGCCGTTTTACAATCGTGTATCAATTGTTGTCTTTTGAAAGGAATGTATTTATAAGATTAAAAGTTGCTCAAACGTCCGCTGAACCTACTCTTCCAACGTTAACCACATTATGGCCTTCTGCTAACTGGTACGAAAGAGAGGCTTATGACATGTTCAACATAAAATTTACCGGGCATCCTGATTTAAGAAGAATTTTAATGCCGGAAAGTTGGGTAGGCCATCCTCTTCAAAAATGTCATCCGGCAAGAGCTACAGAACTGCCGCCTTTCCAATTGCCGGAATACAAACAGGTAGCGGAACAAGAGCTATTACAATTTAAACCCGAACAATGGGGTTTAAAAAAAACAATGAGCGATGATGAGGAATTTATGTTCCTCAATTTGGGGCCTCAGCATCCTGGCACACACGGAATTTTAAGACTTGTGTTACAGCTTGACGGAGAAATGCTCGTCAATATAATGCCTGATATTGGGTTTCATCACCGTGGTGTTGAAAAAATGGGTGAGCGCCAATCGTGGCACACCTTTATTCCTTATACAGACAGAGTAGATTACCTGGGAGGCGTGATGAATAATTTCCCTTACGTGATGGCAGTCGAAAAACTGGCGGGCATTGAGATTCCCGAACGCGCTCAATATATCAGGATCATGATGGCCGAATTATTCAGAATAGCAAGCCATCTCGTTTGGTATGGAACGTTTGCCCAGGATTTGGGTATGATGACGCCGGTTTTCTTAATGTTTAATGATCGCGAAAAAGTGTTTGATATTGTTGAAGCGATTTGCGGGGACAGGATGCATCCCAACTGGTTTAGGATTGGTGGTGTGGTTCAGGATCTTCCAAAAGGATGGGAAAAATTGGTAAAGGATTTCATTGATTATTTTCCGGCAAGATTAAAAGAGTATGACAAATTTGTAATGCGAAATAGAATCTTCAAAGCCCGTACTGTAGGCATTGGAGTTTATACAACTGAAGAAGCGATTGAGTGGGGAATTACAGGACCTGGTTTACGCGCAACAGGTTTTGAGTGGGATTTCAGAAAGAAACAACCTTATTCGGGTTATGAAAAATTTGATTTTGATATTCCAACAGGAAAAAATGGAGATTGCTACGATCGCGCGCAGGTGCGGGCTGAAGAGCTTAGACAAAGCCTTCGTATCGTTGAGCAATGCCTGAAAAATATGCCGGATGGACCTTACAAATCTGATAATCCATTAACGACACCTCCGCGAAAAGAAAAGACCATGTATGATATTGAAACGTTGATCAATCATTTCCTGAATGTAACCTGGGGGCCTGTGATACCTCCGGATGAAGCTTTTTGTAGCATTGAGGCTACCAAAGGAAATAATGGCTATTACCTGGTGAGTGATGGCAATACCAATTCGTATAGAACAAGGATCAGGGTTCCTTCATTTCCTCACATGCAAATGGTACCGTATATCAGTAAAGGATACACGATTGCAGATTTGATGTCTATTTTAGGAAGTGTGGATTTTGTATTGGCAGATATTGATCGTTAAAAATAAAATTTATGGTAGTTGAAAAAATAATATCGGATCGGGAAAGAAAAGAAATAGAGGATATGTTTCCGCATGTACCTTATAAAAAAGCTGTGTGCATTGATGCTTTAAGAATCGTACAAAAATATCATGGTTGGGTATCGGATGAAGCGGTTAAGGAGCTGTCAGAAATTATAGAAATGTCGCCTGATGAAATAGATAGTGTGGCCACATTTTACAACAATGTTTTCCGTAAACCCGTGGGCAGGCATGTGATCATGATCTGCGATAGCATAAGCTGCTGGGTAATGGGCTACGAGCAGATCCTGGAAGCATTAAAAAATAAATTATCAATAAAGTATGGAGAAACAACGGCTGATAATCGGTTTACTTTACTTCCGATAGTTTGTCTTGGAAATTGTGATCACGCGCCGACAATGATAATTGACAGGGATTTGCACAACGACGTGACAATAGATAAACTTGATGACATATTAGAACGGTATCAATAAAATTTAAAAATTAAGATGAAACATTAAGTATGGAAAAGCCATTAACCCAACATATTAAATCTGACGGTACCTGGTTAACATTGAAAGAATATGAAAAGACCGGAGGTTATGAGGGTTTGAAAAAGGCCTTAAAGATGGCTCCGAAAGATGTAATTGATGAAGTTAAATCATCTAATTTAAAAGGAAGAGGAGGAGCCGGTTTTGTTACAGGAGTAAAATGGAGTTTGGTTCCCGCAGGAGATAAGGCGCCTAAAATAAAATACCTGGTAGCCAATGCAGATGAAATGGAACCGGGAACATTCAAAGACAGGCTCTTACTTGAAACAAATCCGCATTTGCTGATTGAAGGAATGATCATAGGTGCATTCGCGATCCAGGCTATCCAGAGTTATATATTTTTGAGACACGCCTATTTCCCCGCCGAAAATATTCTGGAGGAAGCGATTCATGAAGCACAGGAAGCGGGATATCTTGGCGAAAACATTATGGGCAGCGGGTTCAATCATAAACTGGATTTGCATATAAGCATGGGAAGATATATATGCGGCGAAGAAACGGCGTTGCTCAATGCTTTAGAAGGGAAACGGGCTATTCCAAGAGCCAAACCTCCTTTCCCGGTAGTGAGTGGATTATTTGGAAAGCCGACTGTAGTAAACAATGTAGAATCTTTGTGCAATGTTCCATTCATTCTTCATAACGGAGCTGAGGCCTGGAAAAGTTTGAGTAAAACTGATGAAGGAGGAACTAAATTATACGGTGCAAGTGGAAGAGTAAAAAAACCGGGAATCTGGGAATTGCCTTTAGGCACATCACTTAGGGAAATTTTGGAAGAACACGCCGGCGGAATGCAAGATGGGTATCGTTTCAGAGGCGCTCTGCCCGGAGGAGGATCAACGGATTTTTTAATAGAAGATCATCTGGATGTTGCCATGGATTTTGGAAGTGTTTCTAAAGTGGGAAGTAGAATGGGAACAGGAACAGTTATTGTGCTTGATGATAAAACCTGTCCGGTAGGTTTCGTCAAAAATCTCGAAGCTTTTTTTGCACAGGAATCCTGCGGATGGTGTACGCCCTGCAGGGAAGGACTTCCCTGGACTGAAAAAATATTGGATTCGCTGGAAAACGGAAGAGGGACCATGAAGCATTTGGAGATTTTAGAATACCATACGCATTACATAGAACCGGGAAATACGTTTTGCGCTTTGGCGCCTGGTGCGATGGAGCCTTTGCAGAGTGGACTAAAATATTTTAAAGAAGATTTTGAAAAACATGTTCATGAACATAAATGCCCTTACAAATCATGATGGTAAACCTTTACATAGACGATGTTAAATACCAGGTTGACAGTAGCAAAAACCTGCTCGAAAACTGCCTGGCATTAGGGCTTAACCTGCCTTATTTCTGTTGGCATCCCGCACTTCATTCGGTGGGAGCATGCCGTCAGTGTGCTATACTGAAATACAAAGATGAAAATGATAAAAGAGGAAGGCTTGCAGTAGCCTGCCTGGAACCGACTTCTGATAACTTAAGAATATCAATGAATGTCCCGAAGGCTCATGATTTTCGTGCAGGAATTATTGAATCACTTATGCTGAATCACCCGCATGATTGCCCGGTTTGTGATGAAGGGGGTGAATGTCATTTGCAGGATATGACTGTAATGACAGGGCATAATTACCGGAGAGCCACTTTATCTACTTTCAAAAAACAAACTTTTAATAATCAATTCCTGGGGCCTTTTATTAACCATGAAATGAACCGTTGCATTGAATGCTATCGTTGCACCAGGTTTTATAATGATTATGCCGGAGGAAAAGATTTTAATGTATTTGCAAGCGCCGACAAAGTTTTTTTTGGCCGTGCTGAAGATGGCGTATTAGAAAATGAATTCAGCGGCAACCTCGTAGAGGTTTGTCCCACAGGGGTCTTTACAGATAAAACATTAAAGAAGCATTATACCAGAAAATGGGATCTCACTTCCGCAGCATCTATTTGTCATGGTTGCAGCATCGGATGTAACATTCTTGCAGGAGAAAGATATGGTTCCATCAGAAGAGTACTCAACAGATACAATGGCGAAGTAAACGGATATTTTATTTGCGACCGAGGAAGGTTCGGGTATGAATATATTAACAGTGAGAAAAGAATTATCAGCCCACAAAAAAATCAAAACGGCACTGGAATTAGCATAACTAAGGCAGATGCGATTCAAGAGATTTCCCAATTGGTTTCGCCTGGTAAAAAAATAGTAGGAATCGGTTCTCCCAAAGCTTCTATGGAATCTAATTATACCTTAATGAAATTGGTAGGAAAGGAAAATTTCTATTCAGGTGTTTCAAAATCGGAAGGAGAATTAATCAGGAACGTTGTCAAAATTCTCAAAGACGGAAAAGTAAGAACTCCTTCATTAAGAGAAACGGAACAATACGATTCGGTATTTATTTTAGGAGAAGATGTAACCAATACTGCGCCTATGCTTGCGCTTTCATTGAGACAGGCCTCCCGGAGAATGGGTATCAATAAAGTAACTCAATCATCTACTATCCCTATCTGGAATGATGCTGCCATAAGGTTGATGTCACAGGAAGAGAAAGGTCCTTTCTATATAGCTTCAACAGCAAATACAAGACTGGATGATATTGCTACAAAAACTTACAAAGCTTATTCTGATAATATTGCACGTTTAGGATTTGCTGTAGCACATATCATCAATAGCCAATTGCCGGAAATCAAATTAGATGAGAATACACAATCATTGGCAAAATCCATAGCGGAAGATTTGCTTGCATCACCGAAACCTTTGGTGGTGGCCGGGACTGGGCTTTATAACGCATCGGTAATAGAAGCGGCTGCAAACGTGGCGAATGCATTAAAAGACAAAGGCAAAGATATAGGGCTGGTCTTTGTAGTTCCTGAAGCAAATTCAATGGGATTAGAAATGTTAACAGAAAGATACCTGGAAGATGCATTACTCAAAATAGAACAGGGTGATACCGATACAACCATCATTCTTGAAAACGATTTATATCATCGTTTGGATAAAAATGCTATTGATAATCTATTTAAGAAAAGTAAGAATACGATAGCATTAAATTATCTCGAAAATGAAACCACCAAAAATTGTGACTATGTAATTCCGGCAGGAACTTTTGCAGAGGCAGATGGTACGATCATCAGTAATGAAGGACGTGTGCAACGTTTCTTCGCATCTTATGCCCCGCGAAATGAAGTAATGAGCAGTTGGAAATGGCTTAATGAAATAAAAAATAATTCAACAGAATCAATCAATAACCTGGATGATGTAATCAACGATTTGGTTAATGACTTTCCCGGATTAAAAGCCATTAAACCTGCAGCACCGGATGCAAATTTCAGAGAAGGAACCGAAAAAATCCCGCGTGAGCCTCACCGTTATACGGGTAGAACTGCTATGCATGCCAATGAAAATGTAAGCGAAGAAGAATCTCCAAAAGATCCTGATTCACCCTTATCTTTTACTATGGAAGGCTATCCGGGAAAACCACAACCCGCAGTGATTCCTTTTATATGGAGTCCCGGATGGAATTCTGCGCAGGCAATCAACAAATACCAGGTTGAAATGGCCGGACCCCTTAAAGGTGGCGATCCCGGTATCAGGTTGTTTGAGCTTTCAGAAAATAATGGTTCAACTTATTTTGAAAATATTCCAAACGTGTTTTCTGCAAAAGAAGGAGAATGGACAGTACTTCCTCTTTATCATATTTTCGGTTCAGAAGAGTTGAGTGCGCAAAGTCCTGCGGTGAAAACCAGGGTGCCTGCGCCGTATGTAGCTTTAAATATAAATGATGCGGCTAAAGCCGGTATCAATGATGGAGAACCAGTAGCCATCCTGTTTAATGATCAGCAATTGCAATTTCCAGTAAACCTGAAAACCGGCATTGCAGAAGGAATCATTGGTTTACCGAAAGGCCTGGATGCAACTAAGGGAATTCAATTTCCATTTCTTACAAAAATTAAAATTGAAAAAAGATGAGTGAATTCTGGATTCATATATTAATTATCGTAGGAGTGCTTATCGTAGTGCTCGGTATTGCTGCCAATTTGATTTGGGTGGAAAGAAGAGGATTAGCCTTATGGCAGGATCGTATAGGACCCAACAGAGTTGGCCCTTTCGGAATTATGCAGGTAATTCCGGATATGATAAAAATATTTTTTAAAGAAGACTGGATTCCCAAATTTGCTGATAAAAAAATATTTGTAATTGCACCAGCGATAGTGATGATTTTCGTATTGATGAATTTTGCGGTGATTCCTTTTGCCCCGGGGATTATGGTTTTGAATTTGAACATTGGTGTTCTTTATTTCCTGGCCTGTTCTTCGCTCGGAGCCTATAGCGTTGTACTTGCAGGATGGGCTTCCAATAATAAATACTCTTTGTTAGGCTCAATGAGGGGTGCGGCGCAGATGATTTCTTATGAAGTATTTATGGGTTTATCTCTTATGGGCGTTGTAATGCTTACCGGTTCATTTAATTTAAGCGACATCGTAAACGCACAAAAAGGAATGTGGTTTGTTTTTCCACAGATAATAGGTTTCATTATTTTTTTCATCGCGGGAATCGCTGAAACGCATCGCCTTCCTTTTGATCTTCCTGAAGCTGAAAGTGAATTGGTGGCAGGTTACCACTCTGAATATTCCAGTATGAAATTCGGGATGTTCTTCGTTGGTGAGTATTTAGGAATCACGCTTATTTCTGCGTTTACTGTAACGTTGTTCCTGGGAGGCTGGCTGGGTCCAGCATTTCTTCCGCCTGTAGTTTGGTTTTTTATAAAGACATTTATTTTAATACTGTTTTTTATTTTGTTAAGGGCTTCTTTGCCAAGGCCAAGGTATGACCAGTTGTTGTCTCTCGGATGGAAAGTTCTTTTGCCTTTGTCGTTGTTGAATATTTTAATAACCGGATCCATTATTTTATTAACCCAATGAAACTGTACTATTTTTTCACTTAAAAAATTAAAACATGTTTAGCATATTAAGATCAATCGGAATCGCATTCTCACACGCTTTCAGAAAAAGAGTCACGATAGAGTATCCCGAAAAAAAAGCACCACTCGCGCCACGTTGGCGTGGAAGAATTGTGCTGACAAGAGATCCCGAAGGTGAAGAGCGTTGCGTGGGATGTTATCTATGCGCTGCTGCCTGCCCTGTAGATTGTATAGCGCTACAGGCTACTGAGGATGAATATGGAAGAAGGTACCCCGAAATATTTACCATCAATTTTTCGCGTTGCATATTTTGCGGGTATTGTGAAGATGCTTGTCCTACGTATGCTATACAACTGATTCCTGATTATGAAATGAGTGAATACAACCGTCAAAACCTGGTGTATAATAAAGAAGATTTGCTGATTAGCGGACAGGGGAAATATCATGGATATAGTTATTATCAGCAGGCGTCTGTTGCCATCAAAGGAAAAGGTAAGGGTGAAGGAGAACAGGAGAGGTTTCCGCCGGTTGATATAAGAAGTTTATTGCCTTAAAGGAAAGATTGACCTCCTGAGCTTGTCGAAGGATGGGTTTTGAAGAGAGAAAAATAAAATCAGTATTAAATGAATGTAATTTTTTACATCACTGCCATCATCGCCATCATAGCAACTCTATTGGTGGTAACGCGCACTAATGCGGTACATGCGTTACTGTATCTTATTGTTTCATTACTTTCAATTTCCGTTATTTTTTTCATCCTGGGGGCACCTTTTATTGCAGCATTAGAAGTGATTGTTTATGCCGGAGCCATTATGATCTTATTCGTTTTTGTGGTGATGATGCTCAACCAGGGAAAAGAATCTTTAAAGCAAGAGAAAGAGTGGTTTAAGATAAAAAACTGGGTAGGCCCTTCTATTTTAAGTTTGATTTTGCTGATTGAATTAATATATGTTTTTATGAGTTTAGATGCTCCGGCAGGAAGCACCGGTATCGTTGATACGCATGAAGTCAGTGCTTCCTTGTTTGGCCCTTATATTTTAGGCGTTGAAATGGTTGCGATGCTTTTGATGACCGCTACAGTCGGCGCTTTTCATATTGGCAGAGAAAAGAAAAATGAATATCACCGCTATTTAAAAAAGGA
This sequence comes from Hanamia sp., assembly GCA_035693085.1. GTDB lineage: Bacteria > Bacteroidota > Bacteroidia > Chitinophagales > Chitinophagaceae > Ginsengibacter. The sequence continues at coordinate 8,272 of DASSHD010000388.1, forward strand.
AGAATAATATGGTAACAGTTTCAATGAATACGGGCTTATTACTGGCATCCATCCTGTTTTTGATTGGGCTGGTTGGTGTGCTGACACGGCGTAATATTCTGTTTATATTGATGTCAATAGAGATTATGCTGAATGCAACGGGGCTTGCATTTATTGTGGCGGGCGCTCATTGGCTGCAGGCAGACGGCCAGGTAATGTTTCTTTTTATCCTGGCTATGGCTGCCGCGGAAGTGGCGTTGGGACTGGCATTGATTCTGCAAATGCACCGTCAACATAAAACACTGGATTCAAATGTATTGAATTTATTAAAGGACTAAAAGATTAATTCTTGATATGGATAATATTTTAAACCTTCTCTGGCTATTACCTGCATTGCCCTTGTTTGGGTTTTTGGTTCTTGCGATTTTTGGATCAAAATTCTCAAAACGTGCGATTGCATTTATAGGTGTAGGTACAGTTGGCATATCGGCTTTAATTGCTATCATTATCGGAATATCTTATTTAACTCATACGCCTCCGGGGAATTCTTATTCTCAGACTTTATGGACCTGGTTTAATGTCGCAGGATTTTCTCCTTCCATTTCCTTTTATCTTGATCCGCTCTCACTTATTTTCTGTTTTGTAGTAACGTTTGTAGGGTTTTTGATTCATTGGTATTCTGCAGAATCAATGGAGGAAGGTGAAGGTTATGCACGTTACTTTGCTTACATGAATTTATTTATCTGTGCCATGCTGGTATTGGTACTGGCAGATAATCTTTTGTTATTGTACATGGGATGGGAAGGAGTTGGATTATGTAGTTTTTTATTGATAGGCTTTTGGTATAAAGATGATGAAAACAGCGCTGCCGCCCGTAAAGCTTTTATCGTAACGCGCATAGGCGATACCATGATGCTCATAGGATTATTTTTATTGGTGAAAAGTTTCGGTACCTTAAACGTGGCTGCTATTTTATCCGGTGCACCTGCAGTTTGGACCCAGGGTTCTTCACTTGCTTTCTGGGGTGCGTTTCTACTTCTTGGTGGGGCTTTGGGAAAATCAGCACAGTTTCCATTACAGGTTTGGTTGCCGGATGCAATGGCGGGCCCTTCGCCGGTAAGCGCTTTAATTCACGCTGCCACAATGGTAACTGCAGGTGTTTACCTGATAGCCAGGATGCACGTGCTTTATGATCTTGCTCCGGCGGTTCAGATGCTGATCGCTATTATTGGCGCGGTAACATTGATCATTGCAGGATTTAGTGCGCTGATGCAAAATGATATAAAACGGATATTGGCTTATTCAACCATCAGCCAGATAGGTTATATGTTTTTAGCCCTCGGCGTTGGCGCTTATTCTTCCGGAGTCTTCCATTTTTTCATACATGCTTTTTTCAAGTCACTACTATTCCTTTCCGCAGGAGCAGTTATCCTGGCTTTAGGCGATGAGCACGATATACGAAAAATGGGTGGATTGAGAAAAAAGATGCCGGTTGTTTTCTGGACATTTCTCTTTGGCGCCGGCGCCCTTGCAGCTTTGCCTTTTGTTACTGCAGGCTTTTATAGTAAAGATGAAATTATATGGTATGCTTTCGCATCTGATAAAGGAAGCATTTGGCTCTGGTTGGCAGCGTTTGGTGGGGCTTTCATAACCTCTATATATACGTTCCGAATGGTTTTCCATACCTTTTTTGGCGAGCAAAAAACAGAGATCAGTTATGTTCCTGGTAACCGCATAAAAATTCCCCTTATCATTCTTGGAATACTTTCACTGATAGCGGGTTTTGTAGAGTTGCCTGAATGGATGGGATATTTTGCACCTTTTTCTAAATTTTTAAATACAGCCCTGCCCGCTGTCTCACTGGCGAATGTTGCAGGCAGTACAGAAACGATTCTCTTATTAATTAATATGATTTTTGCTCTTTTGGGAGTATGGATCGCCTGGCAATTCTATAAAAAACCACAGCTTTTATCTTCCTTACAAACTGGTGCAGGCAAAAGGCTGAGTAACTTTTTATTTGAAGGATGGAAATTTGATTGGGTTTACGATCACGTATTTGTGAGGCCAGCAGTCTGGCTTTCAAGGATTGATAAAACTGACTTTATTGAAAAAATATATGGAGGAGTGGGTGGTTTAAATCTTTGGCTGAATAAAATGTTTGACCGGACTGAGAATGGAAATATAAGGTGGTACACATTGGGAGTTGCAGTGGGCGCCGTAATTACATTAACTATTATTTTATTTTTATGATACTCATTTACATAATTCTAATTCTGATGATCGGTGGCATTCTGTCTTTGATCCTGAGAAGGAATCCCGTTGCCTGTAAATGGATTGCATTGCTTGCCGTTCTTGCTGATTTTATTATGATGGCGGTTTATTGGATCATTAATTATGATAACATCAGTGTATTAAAAGAAGGTGCGTGGATCGCGGATATAAAAAAAGAATGGATACCGCAATGGGGGGCCTCGTTTCATTTTGCGATGGATGGATTAAGCCTGATCATGGTAGTGCTTACATTATTTCTGGGAGTAGTGGCTGTATTGGTTACCTGGAAAAAAACAATCGAAAGAGTTGGTTTCTTTTACCTGAATATCTTATGGCTGCTTGCCGGTGTGTTAGGTGTGTTTTTATCATTGGATCTTTTCCTGTTTTATTTCTTTTGGGAATTGATGTTGATACCTATGTTTTTTATCATTAGCATTTGGGGGCATGAAAAACGAAATCCTGCTGCTGTAAAATTCTTTTTATTTACACAGGGTGGCGGCGTGCTTATGTTGATTGCAATTCTGGCTCTGTATTTTATTCACGGAAGAGCCACCGGTGATTATACTTTTGATTATTTTGAACTTCTGGGTACGCAGGTTTCGCCCAAAGTAGCTTTGTGGCTAATGCTCGGTTTCCTGGCAGCTTTTGTGGTGAAACTTCCGGTTTTCCCGTTTCATTCGTGGTTGCCAGATGCTTATACTGAATCCCCTACATCCGGAACGATTATTCTTGCAGGCTTGCTTTCAAAAACAGCCGCTTATGGAATGCTGAGATTTATACTTCCATTGTTTCCGGCTGCAGCACAGGAAATAGCACCTTACGCAGTTATAGTAGGTGTCGTCAGTATTTTATATGGGGCTAAGCTGGCATTTGCGCAAACGAATTTAAAACGATTGGTAGCGTTTACCAGCATGAGCCACATGGGATTTATAATCGTTGGAATATTTTCCTTTACTACATTGGCGTACCAGGGAGTGGTTTTAGAAATGGTGGCGCACGGAATTACCATCGGCGCTTTGTTTGTGATTGCCGGTGCAATCAATGATAGAATTCATACTTTGGATATGGATAAAATGGGCGGTTTCTGGTCACAGATACCGGTTATGGGGGGCATCACAACAGTCTTTGTTCTTGCATCGCTTGGATTGCCCAGCCTTGGAAATTTTGTTGCAGAGTTTTTGATTTTGTCCGGCACTTTCCAAACCTATACCGCGCTTGCTGTTTTGGCTTCATTAGGATTAATCGCATCTATGATTTATTCACTGGTGATTCTTCAGCGAATTTTTCATGGAAGAGAGAGGTCGCAATTGAAAATTACCGATTTTTCTTTGAGGGAAAAAATGATAATGGGCAGTTTGATTATCGTAATTTTTTGGATAGGGCTTTTTCCGCAAACCATATTTAATACGGTGAAACCGCCCGTTGGAATTTTAAAAACACATACGGTTTTTCTCCAAAAGGATAATAATGATTCAGCAATAGAGTTGAACAAGGACATTGCGACTGGTTGGTGGGGACACCAACCAATGCTACAGTCAGGAAATAAAACCATGAAAGTTTTTCCTGCTTTTACTTTTGATTACACGCAAATAAATAAAAAGGCCAAATAGTATGATAACTACAGCGGACATATATTTACTATTACCTCTCATTATTGTTGGTGTTGCTGCTATCGTAGTAATGCTTTCTGTAGCTGTCAAAAGAAATTATCTTTTTGCGAACGTGGTTACGCTTGTTGCTTTCCTGGCAGCATTCTTATCCACTGTTTTGATGGATGCAGAAAGCAAGAATATAGGCGTTCTCTTTGTTGTAGATGGTTTTGGAAGATTTTTTATGGCGCTTATACTTGCTGCAGGTTTTGTGATTACGCTGATCTCTTATTCTTATTTAAAAAAACAGGAAACAACCAGGGAAGAATATTTTATTTTAATGTTGATCGCCACACTGGGATCTATCGCTATGGTTATCAGCAATCACTTTATTTCATTTTTTCTTTCCCTTGAACTTTTGAGTATTTCATTATATGCATTAATAGCTTATTTAAAAAAGCAGGAAACTGCTATTGAAGCAGGGATTAAATACCTGGTTTTAGCGGCTGTATCCACTGCATTCCTTTTGTTTGGCGTGGCGCTGATTTATGCCCACACAGGAAAGTTGGATTTTAGTTTTTCTTCTATGGATTTAGCCGCTGCTCAAACGCCCGATATACTTTTTTTAGCAGGTCTCGCACTGGTAATAGTAGGTATAGGTTTCAAACTGGGAATTGTTCCATTTCATCTTTGGGCGCCAGATGTGTATGCAGGTTCACCTCCACCGGTAGCAGCGTTTGTTTCGACGGTTTCAAAAGGAAGTATCGTAGCATTTTTATTCAGGTTATTTTTCGAAATGGAAAGCTTTACAAACCATAGCATCTTTATTGCTTTCACTGTTATTGCTATCGCTTCCATGTTTATCGGAAACTGGCTTGCATTAAGAGAGCAAAGTGTAAAAAAGATATTGGCTTATTCTTCCATCGCACATCTCGGATACGTGTTGGTCGCATTTTTAAGCGCATCAGTTCTGGGAAAGCAGGCTGCCGCTTTTTATCTGACTTCTTATTTCATTATTATGATAGGTTCCTTTGGTGCGGTTGCTGTGGTTTCAGGAAAAGTAAATGGCGCTGAAACCGTAGAAGATTATAAAGGATTGTATCAACAGAAACCCTGGTTTGCAGTTTACTTTACTGTCATGTTATTGGCTTTGGCAGGCGTACCGCTCACTTCCGGATTCATTGCAGATTTTTATTTGTTGCAGGCAGGTGCAGGCTCTGAAATATGGTTACTGATGTTTTGTTTAATTGTGTCGGCCGTTATAGGATTATTTTATTATTTACGGGTGGTCATTGCTCTTTTTACCCGGAAAGAAAACCCCCTTCCCTTCTTCGAACGCCTTTCTCCGCCAACATGGATTGCGCTGGCTTTTTTACTTGTTTTATTAGTTTGGATTGGCGTGTATCCGGCAACGTTGCTGCATTTTATCCATGGGATGATGTAAGATTCACTCAAGTTGCCGGATAAAGTAATTCACTATAAATAGATAGCACTACAGGAGCTATTTAAAAAAAATATATTTTTATCACAAGTGTTTTTACAATAATTATTCGTAAAAATACGTTTGAGTAATTCCACGTAAAATGTTTCTTGATGAACTCCCAACTGTTCCCGGTTCCTTTAAATGAGAAAGCGCGATTAAAAGCGCTTTATCAGTATGATCTTTTAAATTCATTGGCTGAAAAAGAGTACGATTTTATCACTAAAATGGCTACACAAATATGTAATACACAGGCTTCGCTTATTACTTTACTTGATGAAAAAAGGCAGTACATTAAATCGAGTTTCGGATTTGAAATAAAGGAAACACCAAGGGAATTATCTTTTTGCAATTACACTATTCTTGATCCAAATAAAGTAAATGAAGTACCTGACCTGAGGCTCGATGACCGTTATAACTCAAATCCATTAGTAAAAGGAGATCCCCACGCTGTATTTTATGCAGGCGCACCATTAGTTAACCCTGAAGGATTTGTGCTTGGCTCCATTTGTGTTTTGGACCCCGAATCAAAAGTTCTTACTACTGAGCAGCAGGGAGCATTAAAATCGCTTGCCCTGCAAACGATTACTACAATGGAGTTAAGGAAAAAGAATAAAGATCTTAAACTCACGCAGCAGAAATTAAAAAAGACAAACAAGAGTTTAAAGGAGTTAATAAAATTAGTATCGCATGACATGAAAACTCCTCTTGCAAATATCACGATGCTTTCAAAAGGCTTTAGGGGAACCTATAAAAATATACTTGATAAAAATTCGGATGGCTATATCGAATTGATTGAACAAAGTGCAACAGGATTGATAGATTTTATTGATCAAATGGTGAAAAAAAGTACAAAAAATGAAAATAGTACATACACCGGCAAACCAGTAAATACACTAAATGTTTTAAAAAAAGTGATCCAACTGCTGGCGCCTCAGGAAGACATAACGATTAACATTAAGGGTAATTTCCCTAACCTGAATATAGATAAAATTGACTTACAACAAGTATTTCAAAACCTGATAACCAATGCGATAAAATATAATGACAAACCGAGAGGAGTCATCAAAATCATCTCAGAATCTGATAATAAATATCATTATTTCCATGTCATTGATAATGGAACCGGAATAGAAAATTCCGATTTAGAAAAAATATTTAAAAACCATCAAACGCTTGATAAAACTGACCGATATGGAAACAAAGGAACCGGAATAGGACTCGCTAAGGTAAAAAGTATTATTGAAGCAAATGGAGGAAATATATCTGTTTCTTCATCTTTAAACAAAGGAACAGATTTTAAAATTAGCATTCCTCAATACAGTAAAAAGTTACCTGGTTAATTTTCATTGATCTCTATAACTCAAAATCATTTTCCTGTTTGTATCAGGAAATCGCCTACCATCCCAACCTGGCAATTCCACAACAAATTAATTTAGAAAAAAAAATAGAAATAGCGATTATTTCTTTATTTACTAGTGGATGTTGACAGATTCTGAATTAATCAAAATTCTTGCGCATATATCTTCAGAAGAAATCGCCTACCATCCCAGTCTTGCAATTCCACAACGAATTAATTTTTAAAAAAACAGAAATAATGATTATTTCCCTGCGTTTGCCGGCAGGCAGGTTTGTTTACTGTTTGATGATGGCAGATTCAGATTAATCAAATTCTTTTGCTGATCTTTTGATACAGACAAACAGTCTAATAAGCCGTTCATTATTTCACAAAGTGATTGGATTTTCTGAGAACTCCCACTTGGCATATATGTTGTGAAGTTTCTGCTGCCTCCATTGTATATCAGTCTCTGGTATTGAAAAGTCTTTATTTAAGAGTACAATTTTTGGATCAGGATATTATTCTTATTGATTGGTAGTGGCTGAGAACAACTGGTTAGGAACAGTGGAGTAACAGCAGTCTTGAGACAATGTAAGTGTATTTATATTTTCAAATGCATTATTATAAATCACTACACAAATTAAATAACTCAATTAAAAATATTAAACTAAAAAAATAAATAATCATGAAAAGAGTAGTAATAAATGAGGTTGATCCTGATGCATTCAAAGGAATGTTTGCTTTAGAAAGTTATATTAAGAATTCAGGCTTTTCACCAAAGCTGAAAAATA
>DASSHD010000389.1:0-3788 GCA_035693085.1 Hanamia sp.
TGTTTATTCCACCATAGAATTTAGGATCGGGATTCCCTATAACCTGAATGTCATTAAAATTGTTACCGCTAATATTGGTAGGAGAATATGTGGGTATTCCTTTTGCAGTTAAAAATTGAAAAACACCTGTGGTATCATTTACACCGAGATATTTAAACCCCTTTATAACATTTACCGATTGACCAACAATATACTTCGTTGCATAACTTGAAGATTCAATTCCAGGAAATGACAACACCTTATTTCGGGGTATTGTAAGATTAAAAGAAGTATTCCATGTAAAGTTTTTTGATTTAAAATTGGAGGAAGTCAATGTAAACTCCCATCCTGAATTTTGGACTGTTGCAGGTGAATTCTCCGTAACATTCAAAAAACCGGTTTGCGAAGGCAATTGATAAGAAACAAGTTGATTCCCGGACCGGTTACGATACCACGTGGCACTTAAAAGAAGGCGATCTTTAAAAAACCCCAATTCTAAGGCACCCTCCGCTTTTTTTGTAACAGCCCAACTGAAATCCGGATTGAATAAATTCTGTGATAAATAACCAGGTGACCCTTGATAATAATAGTCAGTTGGCTGCCATGTTGAAATATATTGATAATCGCCTATGGCGTCACTACCGGTTGTTCCATAGCTTGCTCTGAATTTCCCAAAACTCAACCATTTCAAATTCTTATTTACAAATGACTCTTCCGAAAAGATCCATGCAGCCCCGATTGATTGAAAATTACCAAACTGCTTTCCAGGGCCAAACCGGCTTGAGCCATCCCTTCTACCTGTAAGATTTATAATATATCGTTCATCGAACATATAATTAACTCTTCCGAAAATTGCATTATACTTATACTGACTATAAGCATCACTAACTGTTATGTCAGGTGCTCCCGAAATGGATGTGATCAGGTTGTCATTCGAATATCCGGATCCGGATATAAGAGTAGAAGAATTTATATCCCGTTCAAATGTACCCCCCAACAGAATGTCTATTTTGCTCTTTCCAAATTTTTTATTGTATTCTGCCTGTGGCTCAATGATCCAATTATGAATATCTTTTGTACCAAAATCTGCAGAAGCAATACGCCGAAAGTTCGGATCCTGTGATATAGCAGGATTACCGGAATATTCTATACTATTGAGCTTATTGTAACCGAGGCTCCCCCGAATTTCAAGACCTGAAATAATTTTATATCCAATCTGCAAATGGCTTATCAAATTGAAATTTGTAATGCTATATTTTTGTTTCAAATAAGATAAAGGGTTTACGTTCGAAACTCCAAAACTTGCCCCTTTGTAATCCCAAACAAGATTTCCATTTTCATCCAATAGATTAGGGAAATCAGGATCCAGGGAATAAGCACTAAGTAAATCGGGTGTTCCCGAGGAATTATTTTTGTCAAAAGCGTAATTAGAAGAAAAATCAAAAGATAATTTTTTATTAATGGAATTATGATGAAAATTAAAATTTACCGACCCCCGGTCATAAGCAAAATCACCTGGAAAAATATAGGTCTGATGATTATAACCGGCTCCAAATAAAAATTGATTATTCTCTGATCCACCTGAAAATGAGGTATTAATATTAGTTGTGTAAGAGGGATTACCAATAAAGAATTTTTTCCAGTCTGTGTACTTGCTGGTATCATAGATTAACAGATCGGGTGCATAAGTTTCGAAGTTAGAAGGATCATTACTGGTAGGTATTACTCCATCATTAGCAAATGCTTCGCTTCGCATTTCCAGATATTGTTTTGTATTCATCATAGGCAAAGTATGGGCTACAGAGCTTACACCTGTATATACATTCATACTAAATTTTGTTTTCCCTGCTTTACCCTTTTTTGTTGTAATAAGTATGACCCCATTAGCACCTCTGGATCCATAAATTGCTGTTGCGTCAGCATCGCGCAATACTTCAATACTTTCAATATCTGAAGGGTTGATTGTGCTAAATGGGCTTATTCCTCCATAAGAATTATTCAATAAAATATTAACTCCGGGTGATGCCAGCGATGGGAGTTGATTAATATTTTTATTTTGGGGTGCAAAAGGAACTCCGTCTATGATAAATAATGGATTATCTTTTGGGGCAAGTGAATTATAGGGGTCGGGATTCAGAGAATTTTGCCCCCTGATTTGTATATTAAATGATGAACCGGGCAAGCCGCTTGTAGAAGTAACCACCAGTCCCGGAACCCTTCCTTGCAATGCTGCTAAGGGATTTAAAACAGGCTGCTCACTGATTTCTTCTGAAGTTACCTTTGTTATACTTCCTGTATTGAATCTCTTTGTTGTATTTCCATAAGCAATAAGCACAGTTTCATCCAGTGTGCTTATTGAAATTTTCAGACGTATTAAAAACTTTGTTTTGCCATTTAACTTAACGCTCTTAGCAACATATCCAATACTGGTAATTATGAGAGCGGCTTCTTCGTTTACAGAAGAGAGAGCAAATTCCCCATTCTCATCAGTTGCAGTTGCAATGTTCGAACCTTCCACTGCTACCGTCGCTCCTGCTACCGGTTCATTTTGCTCATTAACTACTTTCCCCGTTATATTTAACCCGATCGCAGATGATAAAGAATTACTGCTTCGAGGTTTGTCTTTTACAATGATATGTTTGTCTTCTATGGTAAATGTAAGCGGCTGATTTGTAAAACAAATATCAAGTGCCTGGCTTAGCGAGGCATCTTTAATATTAATGCTAACAGGATTTGATTTATTGATCTGCTCTCTTGTATAAACAAAAGTATATCCTGTTTGCTTCCTGATTTCTTTGAAAGTTTTTTCGAGCGAAACTTGTTTTAATGAGAGGGTAATCGTCTGGGAAAAACATTGGGTTGCTGAAAGAAAGCAAGTGGTTATAGTTAGCAGGATAATGGTCTTCATTGGGACAAAGGTTTTTATAAAATTTCCGATGATCCGAACAGACGAATAAAAGACTTTAAATTCCATAGCTTTGTGAAGTTTGGGTTAATTAATAAAGCAGTCTTTGCCGATTGTATTTTTAGGGTTAACCCGGACATTCCCCGGGTTCTGCTCTAACAGAATCCGGTTTTTGTTGGGTTAATTTATCTGCGTCTAACCATCAGGGTAATACATAAATAGTTTTGTTTTCGGTTTTAAAGTGAATCTGTCCGGTTTCTTCAAGGATATGCAGTAGTCTTAAAACGGATTCTTTTCGGGAAATTGTCGCGTTGAAATGTTGGGTATTTGTAGTCTCGTATTTTATATCTACATCGTACCATCTTGCTACTTGCTTCATTATGGATTGAATATCCGCATCATGAAAAATGAATTGGCCGTTTTTCCATCCTATCGCCTGGTCTGTATCTACAGAATTAACTAATATAATTTTTGATGAAATGATTCTGGCTTGTTGGCCGGGTGTCAGGCTTTGCTCAATATTGCCTTTTGTAATTTCTACACTTCCTTCCAATAATGTAACTTCTTTAGACTTTTCATTTTCGTAAGCCATAATATTAAAATGTGTTCCTAAAACTTTTACTTCGCTGCCATCTGCAAGTTTTACTTTAAACGGTTTGGTTTTGTCTTTTGATATTTCAAAATAGCCCTCACCTTTTAGCTCAACAATTCTCTCAGAAGTTGCAAATGCAGTTGGATATTTAAGTGATGATGCAGCATTTAACCATACCTGACTTCCATCCGATAATTGTACTTTATATTGCCCACCTTTAGGAGTAGTAAGGGTATTGTAGTTTGCTTCGCTATTCCTACCGGCACTATCATTATAAAGAATTTCTCCGTCTTTAGATTTATTAATGATAGT
>DASSHD010000390.1:0-2611 GCA_035693085.1 Hanamia sp.
CAGTTTCCGGGTTAAGCCCGGAGATTTCACCACTGACTTACCTGCCCACCTACGCACCCTTTAAACCCAGTGAATCCGGATAACGCTTGCACCCTCCGTATTACCGCGGCTGCTGGCACGGAGTTAGCCGGTGCTTATTCCTCTGGTACCGTCAAGTACTCAAGAAAAAGTACATTTCTTCCCAGATAAAAGGAGTTTACAACCCAGAGGGCCTTAATCCTCCACGCGGCATGGCTGGTTCAGACTTGCGTCCATTGACCAATATTCCTTACTGCTGCCTCCCGTAGGAGTCGGACCCGTGTCTCAGTGCCCGTGTGACTGGTCGTGCTCTCACACCAGTTACTGATCGCAGACTTGGTGGGCCGTTACCCCGCCAACTATCTAATCAGGTGCACGCCCATCTTTAACCGCCGGAGCTATAATATTAATAAGATGCCTTATCAACATGTTACGGAGTATTAATCCCTCTTTCGAGGGGCTATTCTCCAGTTAAAGGAAGGTTGCGTACATGTTCCTCACCCGTTTGCCGGTCGCCGCCAGGTATTGCTACCCGCGCTGCCCCACGACTTGCATGTATTAAGCCTGCCGCTAGCGTTCATCCTGAGCCAGGATCAAACTCTCCATTGTAAATGTTGTTTGATCATGACTATCAAATTTTCTCATCGAAAAATTAACGTCAAAATTCTAATTTGTTACGCTAAACTTTACCTTGTTGAATCATAAAGATTCAGTGCTGTTACTTCCAAACTTTCAAAGAACTTTTGGCCTTTTTTTGGCCACCGTTTTTTCAAACGGAGTGCAAAAGTAAGAGCCTTTTTTATACCTGCCAAATATTTCTTCTTAATACCCGAAATATTTTGTTAAACAACCATATTCTTTATTCTAAATTGAGTCTTTTTTTAATTGCGGAGGGCAAAGATAATATGAGTTAGGTTGATGGTCAAAAATATTTTGAACTTTTGGATATTGCATTTCAAAAAGTGCCGTGAATAAAGAGTTTCAAGAGAAAAATATTTTTTAATTATTCTCTAATAATTTAAAAAAACAGGTAGAAGTAATCAGGAAATTAAAAAATCATTTATAATTCACTGCAATTAAAAAAAGCCCATGTGCCGGTACAGAAAAATCTGCTTTGCCACAATCTCTTCCTTCAACAATCTTTCCGAAATCTTTTAAAGATATTTTATCTGTCCCCACCCTCAACATCGTGCCTACAAGCCCTTTTACCATACCTCTCAAAAACCGATTGGCTTTTACAGTATAAACCAATGTATCTTTTTCTAATGCCCATTCACTTTTTAATATCTCACAAATAAAATTATTTACCTGGGTATGTTTTTTTGAAAAAGAAGTAAAATCACGATGTTCTAAAATGAGGGTAGCAGCATTATCTAATTTTTTTACATCCAACTTGTACGGAAAATAATAAGCTCTGTCTTCCAGAAACGGATTCTTTTGACTATAAATAAAATATTTGTACTCCCGTGATGCAGCGTCAAAACGGCAATGTGCATTTTCGGCAACCTGAAAAATCCTTTTAACAACAATATCGCGTGGAAGAATTGCATTGAGGTGATAAGCGGTCTCCCATAAATCCTCCCGAACATTCAGGACTGATTCTCCAAAGGAGATAACTTCCGGAGCCTGCGATTTATCAGGGTTTCTATTGCTTATTAAAAATTGCCCAACATCAAAATGAAAATAATTCTGCAAAGCATGTACGCCGGCATCTGTGCGGGATGAACCGGTAAGTGTAAATTTTTGCTTAAAAAATATCTCCAGTGCTTTTTCAATTTCCGATTGGATGGTGTTAGAGTTCTTCTGCACCTGGAACCCGGAATAAGCGGTTCCTTTATAACTTACCTCTATAAAATATCTTGGCATAAACAGCCTTTTGTGAAAATTATTTACCAATCATAGCCTTAAAGCGGTTGAGATAGTATTTATCAGTGAACTGAGATTGCAGTGTTGGATACTGATCCGAATCAGATGTAAACGGATATGCTTCATCAAAAAATTTATACTTCCCTTCATCTGTTAAAAACAGGTAAGACAGGTCTTTTATCTGTGCAGTACTGTAGCATTTTGATTTGAAATATTTTTTTGCCACTTTTATCATGTCATCCCTATCAATTGCTGCAGCCATTCTTTTTCGCAATTTAAAAAAATCTTCAGTGGTTGCAAAATTCTTACAATCTGAATTTACTTTTGAAGTAGTTACCGCTTTTGGTAAAACGATTAACTGGCTTTCAGGAGGCCTGTCCGTAGCTTTATCTTTTGGCCTTTCTTGTGCTACATCTGAAATTTTTATTTGGGATGTATTTTCATTGCCCGCCCCGGAAGTTGAATCTTTGATTTCTTTTGTGGGTTCAGTTTTATTTAAAAGTTCCGCTGTCCTGGCATTCTCTTTGTCTTTTGTATTTTTTTCAGATGCCGAATCTTTGGTTATAGTCGCACTATCTATAGAAGAATTTGCAGATGCAGGGTTTTGCGAAGATTTATCTTCATTATTATTAACTAAGGAATTATTTCTTATCGTAGCATCAATTTCGGGTACTTGCAAAGGAGCAGCCGCTGAAGAATCATTCTGAGACTTCGGCGCCAATGGCTT
>DASSHD010000391.1:0-3510 GCA_035693085.1 Hanamia sp.
ATTTTGCCTGCATATACCGGGTAAAAAGGCAATGGATCATAACCTCTTCTTTTAATGAATTCTTCCCTGAACTTGCCTGTCCAGTTTTGTGCTCCCATTTCCCAACTATCCATGTGCAAAAATTTAAGCCCACCGGAAGAAGTGCTATAAGGTTTTCCAATTCTATCAAGAATTTTACCAACATACGCCTCAAGATGGTTGTTCAATGCAACCGTATCAAATTTATCTGACTCAAAGCCCAATCCCTGCACGGGCGCAGGCCTCGTGATGGCTCCGTTGTTACGCCTGCCAAACCGCATGATGGTCCATTTACCTTCGGGCACTCTCCAGTCTAATGTGCCATCCGGATTAAGCTTATTGGTAAGATCAAGAATCTGGTTTTTTGAAATGATATCCTTTTCAGGTAAAGTGTTATAATGTGCTAAAGAAGGCAGATAAGATTTAACTCCGGCAACAGAAGAATAGGGCGCACGGTAGTAAAGTGCCTTTTCATAAATATCTGCTATCTTTTCAGAAGTATCCCGGCTGGGGAATGCCAACACGGCCACATCTTCATAAAAATTTTGCCATTCCTTTTTTAATTCTGGTGTAAAAGCCCCCTCTCCAAAATAAGGCTTCATTGGTTGGGGTTTGGGAAGCTGGATGTGTTTATTTCCAGCAGCCGATACCTCAACGCTGGATGATACCAGTTGCTGCATAGATTGAGCGGGCGATACCCACGGGCCTCCGCTGCCTGTCCATCCAGGACCTATGCCCAATGTCATGTTAATGCCTAATCTTTTACATTCGTCAATGGCGTGTTTAAATAATGCATACCACTGTTCACTTAAAAAATCAACTGGCCCCCTTGGTACTCCTACATTTACTTCAAGGAATATAACATTTCCTATCCCTGCCTGCTTCATTGATTCTAAATCAGCAGTCATACCTTCTTTAGATAAGTTGCCATCCATAAAATACCAGTAAACTCCCGGACGCGCCGAAGCGGGGGGATTTAAAAAACCGGCTCTGAGCTGCTCTATACCAGGCTGATTGTTACCATCTGATTTTGCAGATTTTTTGCTATACCCGGTAAGGAATAATACAGCGGCTAACAAAAGAACCTTTAAAGGCAATAAATTTCTTTTAAGTAATCTCATTTTTTTTAATGATGTTTTTTGTAGGGGCAACTGTTCGTTTAATGGTTGATTAATAAATTGGGCAAATACAGACAAAGAAAAAAACAGCAGTATTTTAATATTGACTCTCCTTTTATCATTCTCATTTTTATACCTTTATTACGCACATTTATAAAATTTAATACAATCCATTTCTTAATAAAAAAGAATAACCTGCTTCAATTCACAATTTAGAAATAATATTCATCATCACTGTCCTGAACTGTCTTGAAAAAGTATCATTAATTTTAAAAAGTATTTTCAGTCTGTTAAACTGCTTCTAAATAAGGGGTAGAAAGAAAGACTTAGATATCAGTTTCATAATTCGTTTATCCACAATAATTATTTCTCATCAAATCTTACAAGGAAGTTCCTTACTAAAAATTTATTTTTATTGCATACTCATAAAAAAATCGAATATTTTTTGTGAAGTGCTAATAGGCTAAATTACTTGTTGCAGTTAAGACTAACAAAATCAAGAAGCAGGTCGCACTTTTTATTTGGAAGCTTACTCCTGAGTCAATAAAAAATCCCATTTTTGATGGCGCTAATAAGGTTTAATTTCGCTCAATCAATTATTGAGAATGAAAGCAATCATTATAACAAAACCAGGCGCACCCGAAGTACTCCAATTGCAGGACAGACCAATTCCTGTTCCTGGAAAAAATGAGGTGTTGATACAAATAATAGCTGCAGGAGTTAACCGTCCGGATGTGGCGCAGCGCAAGGGAAATTATCCTCCTCCACCGGGAGCCTCTGTGGATATACCCGGACTTGAAGTTGCCGGTATTATTGAAAAATGTGGTGAGGAAGTAAGCCGATGGCGAAAGACAGATAAAGTATGCGCTTTAGTAACCGGCGGAGGTTGTGCAGATTATGTAACAGTGAATGAAGGACAGTGTCTTCCAATACCAAAGAATTTAAACTTTGCAGAGGCAGCTTCGTTACCCGAAACTGTTTTTACAGTCTGGCATAATGTTTTTCAAAGAGGGTTATTGAAACCAGGTGAACATTTCCTGGTACATGGTGGCAGCAGCGGTATAGGCATTACAGCCATTCAGTTGGCAAAAGCACTTGGCTCGGTTGTTTTTGCAACAGCGGGTTCTGAAAAAAAGTGCCAGGCATGTATTTCTCTCGGTGCTGATGAATGCATTAATTACAAAAAAGAAGATTTTGAAAAAGTTTTAGCACCAAAAGGTGCAGACGTAATACTTGATATGATTGGTGGAGATTATTTTGCAAAAAATATTCGCCTGCTAAGACCAGAAGGCCGCATGGTGTTCATTAATGCAATGAAAGGAAGCCTGGTAGAACTTAATATCAGGGACATCATGAAGAAACGTTTAACCATTACCGGTAGCACGCTTCGTGCCAGGGATATTTCCTTTAAGACTGCACTGGCAAAAGAAATAGGAATCCACGTTTGGCCGCTGATTGAAGCAGAAAAATTTAAGCCCGTGATCTATAAAACTTTCCCTTTTCCCGAAGCATATAAAGCACATGAATTAATGGAAAGCAGCGAGCATATCGGTAAGATCGTTTTGGTAAATGAGTGATGAGTTTTTTAGAATATATCATCAACTTTTTATCTTTATTCGACAGCAGATGTAAGGGTGGAGCGATGTCAAAATAGCATCAAAAAATAATGAAACAGAAAAAAGAATCTTCCTTTAAAGAATTAACAACAGAACGATTATTATTACGCCCGGTTAAAAGCAACTGATAAAAAAGAAATATTTATTCTTCGTTCTGATCCTGATATTAATAAATACATTGGAAGAGCCAAACCAAAAAATATTAAAGAAGCTCTGCAATTTATCAGGAAGAGGAATGAAGATATAAAAGAAAACAAAGCTCTTTATTGGGCAATTACTTTTAAAGAAAATCCAAAACTCATTGGAACTGTTTGCTTGTGGAATTTCTCTGAAGATAGAAAAACCGCAGAGATTGGCTATGAATTATTTCCGCATTCACAGGGGAAAGGTATAATGGATGAAGCCATAAAGAAATTAATTGGATTTGCTTTTCAAACTTTAGGCATAGATATATTGGAAGCATTTACTAATAAAAACAATTTGAAATCAATATCACTTTTATTAAGAAATAATTTCTCACATGTCCCCGGGAGAAAAGATGAGGATGATATAAATAATGTAATTTTTATTTTGAAAAATCAGAAATCCTGATTATTTCTTAGTTTACTGTGAACGGAGGGAGTGTAAAATAAACTGTGTCAGTTAATAATAATATTGATAGAACAGAGCCAGCAGCGAAGTTCTTGCTAAAAATGGTCGGGCTCGATGCCCGGCCATTTTTCAAAAGTAATGTTGATGTCACATCGCCATTGCTTCGT
>DASSHD010000392.1:0-4138 GCA_035693085.1 Hanamia sp.
GAGGATTCAAACGAAATGTATTCACTTTATTAGACATGTTGAAAGCAGTAAAAATTTCATACTCGTCTTTCATCTATCAAACAAGCGTTTCAATTTTGAATATTTTGAATGTCCGAAAGAACTCTTTCAACATACAAAAATCCGGGCGATGGATTGGAAAAATATTTATCAACCAAGTTACGTAAAGGCAATTTCATCTAATGCATTTTTAAGCCAAACAGATTTTACATTTTTCATACATGAGCAGGCAGAAGGATTATTTTTACAGTCATTACATTCTTTTTCTAAAACAAATACCCGGGCTTTTTTACCAAGTGGTTTCCACCTGGCCGGATGTACCGGCCTTATGGGCGGATAAATTCCAAAGGTGTCTTTTCCCAATGCTGAGGCTATATGTAACGGACCGGTACCACTTGCAATGAGTCCGTTGCATTGATTGATAAAGGCGATGAATTGGGAAAGATTCATTTTCCCTGCTATGTCAGTAACCAGGCCCGGCACCTGCTCAAACAATGGTTGCAGCGCCTGTCGCTCTTTTTCGGTTCCTGAAATAAAGAATGAATAGCATTCTTTATCAAGTGATTTTATTAATGAAACAAAATTTTCCAATGGCCACTCGCGGCCGCTTCCCTGCGATTTTGGATGGAGTATAAGATTGTATTTTTTGCGGCTAAGAAGATCTGCAAATTCTTTTTCCAGAGGCATTATTTTTTCTAAACCAAATGAATCTTCAATTTCTTTACAGGAAACATCCTGTTTCATACCAAATGGTGCGAGTAATTTCAGATTCAATTGCGCTTCATGTAAATCAGAATTTTTTCTGCTTAATTTAATAAGTTCATTGCAGGTAGCCCAATGATAAAGCCGGTTAGTCGTTCCTATTCTTAAGGGTATTTTTAATTTCTTTGCCCGCTTTGCAATTTCTATTACCGGAAATACATGAATAATGCAATCGGGAAGGGAAGATTCTGAATAAATTGTGTGATTAAGAAAATCATCCATGTTTACAAATTCATCCACATATATGCACGCATCAATAACAGGCCTCGTGTAGTTTTTACCAAGGAAACTTATTTTTACTTTTGGAAAAATATCTTTTAAAAATTTTGCAACAGGCAGTGTTAATACAACATCACCAATGCTATCAGTCCTGCTTATTAAAATATGTGACGGGTTTTTTTTCAATTAGTGCAAAAATAAAACAATTGTAAGGAGCAGAAACCTGCTACTGAGCTGCCCTTACAATTATTTTTGCCGAGCTGAATTTATTTTTACTTTAGTGAATTCTAAATCCTTTCTATACTTTTACCCGATATAAAATTAATATGAATAACAAGCCACTAAAAAAAATATATAGGAAAGTAAAAAAGCATAACATGAGTTTCCGCCATGTATGCGAAGTGGGTGTATATCTGCCGGAAACTTCTAATATTGTTGATTTTATTCAAGATGGAATACGGGCTACGCTTGTAGAAGCAGATACTGATAAAGTTGAAAAAATTAAAAACTATTTTAAAGGATGCGATATTAAAATTTTTCCTGTCGCAGTCTGGAAATATAATGGCGTTATAAAATTATCCAAAGCTGCCGCATCCACTTTTGTTACTGAATTAGAATCGAGCCCGGCAATTATAAATGATAAATATAAGATTCGTGAGAAAGATACTTTTGAAGTGCCTTGCATGATATTTTCAGACATTGATGATGGCACTATAGATCTGCTAAGTATTGATATTGAAGGAAGCGAGTGGTATGTTTTAAAATATCTTAAAAGCAGGCCGGCAGTTATTTCTGTGGAAACACACGGTAAATATTATACCAATCCTTTTATTGATGAAATAAAGGAATGGATGGTGCGTGAAGATTATATAATCTGGTACAAAGATGCCAGCGACACAGTTTTTGTAAAAAGAAATATAATTGTGCCGGATATAAATGATAAGATTGATACCCGCCTGGCTGAATGGAAATTAAAATGGAAAAAATTTAAAAAGCTTTTTAAGAAAGTTTAGATCAATAGTTCATAGAAGTTTATTAACAGGCCGAATCGGGATGAATCAATTCGTAATTTTTATATCGGCTTTTAACTGCATTTATACCATCTTGCTCATAATTAGCATACCTTCGCGCATAAAAATTTTTAAAATTAATGAATGAATTTGAAGGCTTAGGCCTAAATGAGAACCTTGTAAAAGCGGTTAATGATCTTGGATTTACTACCCCCACTCCTATTCAATTAAAATCAATTCCAATCTTACTTTCCGGCACTACAGATTTTGTTGGACTGGCACAAACAGGAACCGGGAAAACTGCAGCTTATGGTTTACCATTATTACAGTTAATTGATGCTGATCACAAATATCCACAGGCCTTGATAGTGTGCCCCACACGCGAACTTTGTTTACAAATCTGCAACGACATTCAGGAATATAAAAAATATTCAAAAAATATAAGTGCTGAGCCTGTGTATGGCGGTGCATCTATTGTAATGCAGATCCGCGCTTTAAAAAAAGGAGTTCATATAGTAGTAGCTACTCCCGGAAGATTAATTGATATGATAGAAAGAAAAGCCATTGATCTTGAAAAAGTAAAGTATGTGGTGTTGGATGAGGCAGATGAAATGCTGAATATGGGTTTCCGGGATGATATTGATTTTGTTTTAAAAAATACCGTACATCGTGAAAGCACGTGGCTTTTCAGCGCTACCATGCCTTCTGAAGTGAGGGCTATTTCTAAAAATTTTATGCATCATCCGCAGGAAATAACGGTAGGCAAAAAAAACACGGCCAATGTAAATATTGATCATCAATATTTTATTACTCCGGCGCATTCACGTTTTGAAACCTTGAAAAGATTGGTTGATTTTAATCCCGGCATGTATGGAATTATTTTTACCCGAACCAAAATTGATGCACAAAATATTTCTGAGAAATTATCAAAGGAAGGTTATGATGTGGAATCACTTCATGGTGACCTCACTCAGCAACAGCGCGACCGTGTGATGCAACGGTTTCGTGATAAAAATCTGCAGATATTGATTGCTACAGATGTTGCCGCACGTGGAATAGATGTAGAAGGAATTACCCATGTTATTAATTTTGAACTTCCTGACGATATGGAAGTTTATACCCATAGAAGCGGCCGTACTGCCCGCGCTGGCAAAAGCGGAATTTGTATTTCCATTTGCCACAGCCGCGAATCCTATAAAATCCGCCAACTTGAAAAAATGGTAAATGCTCAGTTTCATAAACTAGATATTCCAAGCGGCAAAGATGTTTGTCGCAGGCAATTCTTTTACTTTATGGATAAACTGATTAACACAGATATTTCCAACGGGGCTTATGAAACTTACATGCCCGATCTTCAAAAAAAATTCGCTGAAATAAGTAAAGAAGAAGTGCTGAAAAGAGTAGCTGCACTTGAGTTTGACCATTTTTTAAAATATTATGAAAATGCTGAAGACCTCAATGCAAGACAGGATTTCAGAGAAAGGCGTATCGACAATTTTAACCGTCGCGATAATACTGACAGAAGAGAAAAGCCCAATTATCAAAGAGATGGAGGCTTTACAAAACTTTTCATAAATCTTGGCACAAAGGATGGTTTTTACAAGGCCAGTTTTTTACAATACATTCTCGATGAAAGCAATCTTAAAAAAGAAGTGCTGGGAAGGATAGACCTTCGTGATATGAATGCCTGGGTGGAAGTGGACAGATCTGTTGCTACAAAAATGATCAAAAGCCTTGATGGCAGAATACACAACGGACGCCTGATAAGAATGAACGAAGCTGATGGTGGAAGCGCCAGAAAGCCACAAAGAGAAACCAGAAAACGGATTCCCGTTAGAGAAAAAAGATAAAGCAATTTGTTTCTTAAAGTAAATTCTATTTTTTTGATGAAAAGAATCATTTCACTTTTCTCAATATTTGTTGTTCTGCTGCTTTTAAATATAAAGGGCATCGCACAATCAAATGGCGCTGATTCATTACTCCATTTCATTCAACAGAATAAATACAAATCATCTCTTTATTTAAAAAAGAATGATTCGGTAATTGCGCGTCTCAACCAAAATAAAATGATGCCCCTTGCCAGTACTGCAAAAATTATTATTGCCATTGAATTCGCAAAACAAGCATCT
>DASSHD010000393.1:0-3754 GCA_035693085.1 Hanamia sp.
AAACCATTAATCAACAAACACCATGAACTTCGAACTACGAACTAAAAACCACGAACTATAAAAGCAACTCCCTTTCTATTTCCTCCATTTGTACAATATCCCCTGCTTCGCTTTCGGTTGGAGTGAAATTCATTAACTCAAGTAATTCTTTGTCATCTAAAAATTTTTCTACCGGCGCCTGAAAATTACAAAAGACCATAGAATGGCCCGCATCATAAAAAGCCTGCTGCAGAGAAACAAGAATATCAGCCACTTCGCCATCCATTTCCTCTACCTGCGCAAAGTTGACAACCACATTCTTTACAGGCTCATCGAGGAATTTCAGGAGTGTTTTTCTTAAATCTTCTGTCATATTAGCAGCTAATTTCTCCTCCTCAACCGAAATGACGTGCATTTTTTCTTTGGTATCAATTTTGACTTTCATGTTTCTGATTTCGAGGAAGAATATTAAGGGGTTAGGTTCAAAGATATTAAAAAGAGTAAATATTTGATAGGTAACACCTTTAAAAAATTGACTTTTCACAAAAAAAGGGTTTATCAAAAATTAAAAAAACATAAAAGAATAAATAATTTATGAGGTTCACATTCTTAAAAAATCTTCACTTTTTTTAAATTCTTTTATTCCTTATATACTTTTTAACACCCTGTACGTTCTTTTAAACGTAAATTAATAGAATTATTTCACTATTATTGTATAGCATTTTAATTGTTAAAAACATGGACAACAATTTTTCCACACAAGTAAAAGAGATTATTTCTTATAGTCGCGAAGAAGCATTGCGGCTTGGAAATGACTTTATTGGTACCGAGCATCTTGTACTCGGGTTAATAAGAGATGGCGACAATACCGCGATGAAAATCCTGAAATCGCTCAATGTAGATTTGTATGAACTACGTAAAGAAATAGAACTGGCTGTAAAAGATAAAACAGGTAAAAATATTGCTAATATCAATTCATTGCCATTAACCAAACAAGCTGAAAAGGTAATCAGGATCACGGTTCTTGAAGCCAAGACACATAAAAGCCCTTTGGTAGAAAGTGAGCACCTTATGCTCTCTATTCTTAAAAATAAAGAAAATATCGCTACGCAAATTTTAAACCAGTTTGACGTGGATTACGATATGTTCAAAAGTGAATTGGGTTACGTAAAAACCGATCCCAAAGCTGATTTCCAGGATGAAGAAAGTGAAGAATTTGAAGAAGAAAGAAAATCCTATTCACAACAGCAGCGTCCATCGAAAAGCACTACTCCACAGGCAAAATCAAAAACTCCGGTTCTTGATAATTTTGGAAGAGATATTACAAGACTTGCAGAGATGGGAAGCCTTGATCCTATAGTTGGGCGGGAAACAGAAATTGAAAGAGTTTCTCAGATCCTCAGCCGCCGCAAAAAGAACAATCCTATTTTGATAGGCGAACCGGGAGTAGGTAAAACCGCCATTGTTGAAGGCCTGGCGTTGCGGATTATTCAAAGGAAAGTCAGCAGGGTCCTGTTTGATAAAAGGGTAGTTTCTCTTGATCTTGCAGCATTGGTAGCCGGCACCAAATATCGTGGCCAGTTTGAGGAAAGAATGAAAGCAATCATGAATGAACTGGAAAAGAACCGGGATGTAATTTTATTTATTGATGAAATACACACCATTGTGGGTGCAGGTGGGGCGAGCGGTTCATTAGATGCTTCCAACATTTTTAAACCTGCATTAGCGCGGGGTGAACTTCAATGTATCGGCGCTTCTACACTTGATGAATACAGGATGTATATTGAAAAAGACGGAGCTTTAGACCGCCGTTTTCAAAAGGTAATGGTAGAACAGCCAACCGTGGATGAAACAATAGAAATTCTGAACAACATTAAAAGCAAATACGAAGATTATCATAATGTAATCTATGATGATGAAGCTATTGATGCCTGTGTAAAATTGAGCGACAGATATATGACTGATCGTTTACTTCCGGATAAGGCTATTGACGTTCTGGACGAAGTAGGCGCCCGTGTACATTTAAAGAATATCAATGTTCCCCAGGAAGTGATAGAACTGGAGAAAAAAATTGATGAAATAAAACACGAGAAAAATAAGGTAGTAAAAAGTCAAAGATTTGAAGAAGCCGCTTCACTCCGCGACACCGAAAAAAGGTTACAGGAAGAATTGGAAAAAGCAAAATCCTCATGGGAAGAAGAAAGTAGAAATAAGAGATACCCGATAAATGAAGAAGCCATTGCTGAAGTAGTGAGTATGATGACCGGTATTCCTGTAAAAAGAATGGTGCAGGAAGAAACAGATAAACTGCGCAGAATGGGAGATGACCTGAAAGGCGCTGTAGTAGGGCAGGAAGAAGCTATTTCAAAAGTGGTAAAAGCGATTCAGAGAAACAGAGTCGGATTAAAAGATCCCAGGAAACCGATTGGTACATTCATTTTCCTCGGCCCTACAGGCGTAGGGAAAACGGAAATGGCAAGATCACTCGCAAGATATATGTTTGACAGTGAAGATGCACTTATCCGTATTGACATGAGTGAATACATGGAAAAATTTACTGTTTCAAGACTGATAGGAGCGCCTCCGGGATATGTAGGATATGAAGAAGGTGGCCAGCTAACGGAGAAGGTTAGACGTAAACCATATTCAGTAATTCTTTTGGACGAAATAGAAAAAGCGCATCCTGATATTTATAATATTTTATTACAGGTATTGGACGATGGTGCGCTTACAGATGGGCTTGGAAGGAAGATTGACTTTAAGAATACGATGATTATTATGACTTCCAATATAGGCGCCCGCCAGTTGAAAGATTTCGGTGCAGGAGTTGGTTTTACCACCGCTTCAAGAATAGAAAATGCAGAAGAAAATAATAAAGCGGTGATTGAAAAAGCATTAAAGCGTACTTTCAGCCCTGAGTTTTTAAACAGAATAGATGATGTGGTGATCTTTAATTCGCTCACAGAAGAAAATATCTTTTCTATCATTGACATTTTGATGAAAGGAGTTACCAAAAGATTGGATAATCTTGGATTAAAGATTGAGCTTTCTGAAGAAGCAAAGAAATTTATTTCAGAGAAAGGATATGATTCTCAATTTGGAGCGCGTCCTTTGCATAGGGCAATTCAGAAATACCTCGAAGATCCTTTGGCAGAAGAGATATTGAACATGCACGTGAAAAGCGGGGATATATTGATAGCCTCCTTAGATAAAGAAAATTCAAAAATTATTTTTGAAGTAAAAGGAGGAGTTAAGAAAGAAAAAGCATCAGAAGTTTAATACAGTATTGTTTTAACTTTTAAAATGCCATCGGAAACGGTGGCATTTTTTGTTTGCATCCGCCTGACTAAAAGAATCACCATTACATATAAGATATTTTAGTTTAATACTTTTTCTTGTAAGATTAGCAGTAAATCAACTTATTTTCAGAATTTTTATTTATCTGGTAATAAAATGGTTTTAGAATAATATACAAAGGCTGGATAATTGTATAATGATACTTTTCAAAACCTTAATAGAAAAACGTTTCAATAATAGTTCAACCCTGCCTACCGGTAGGCAAGTAAGGTTTTGCAAGATAGAAATAAAATTTTCTACTAAGGTTTATACAAAATAATCTTCAAAGAAGTTTACGAATACAATGCAGTCAATGTATATTATTCTAAAAGGTTTTATCACATGAGTAATCCGATTTTTTGCGCTTTCTTTTTTTTATACCATTTTTGTATTTATGTTTCCTAAGATAATCATTACGATTGATGGCTTTTCATCTTGC
>DASSHD010000394.1:0-2627 GCA_035693085.1 Hanamia sp.
AGCCCCAAATATTTTACGTTTTTGACAAAGAACTAAATTTTAATTGATAAATAATCAGCCATAATGGCAAATTTAATTATTAGGCATAATATTAACGCATAATCTGCAGTAAAATGGATTTTATTAATCCCCTAACTTCTCACAATTTATTATTTCGATAAGTGAATAAAGAAAAAGCAATTAATTTTATAAAATGTACACGATCATAAGCGGGACGAACCGTATAGGAAGCCATACTGAAAAAGTGGCATTGGCATATCAGAAGATATTAAGAGAAAAAGGTATAGATGTGGAAATTTTTACTTTAAAGGGAATGGATGTTCTTCATCGTACCCCGGAACTTATAAAAGCAGAGTCGGAGATATTGATACCTACACAAAAATTTATTTTTATTATTCCTGAATACAACGGCTCTTATCCCGGTGTTTTGAAGGCAATGATTGATAACAGTGATATTTACAAGGTGTGGAATTATAAAAAAGCGTTATTAACCGGAGTATCAACGGGAAGGGCAGGAAATTTGCGGGGGATGGATCATCTTGCTGATACGTTGCATTATATGAAGATGAATGTTTTTTATAATAAGCTTCCTATTTCGGTGGTTAATAAAGTGATGGATAAAGAAGGAAATCTGAGTGAAGAAACTTTTAAAGCGATTAATAATCAGTTGGATGAATTTATTGTTTTTTAAATATTGTAAAAAGAAAAATTGTAGATAATGAGAACACCTTTTGGGTCTTTTATAGTGATATTAATTATGGTTTTGCTGGATGTATATGTGTTTATGGCAATTAAATCTGTAAGCCATTCTGCAAGTTCAAAAATGAGGTCAATTCTTTTTTCAGCGTATTGGGCTGTTTCGGTAATTGCGATTCTGGGCTTGCTGATTTTTATATTTACAGGCCCTGATTTTTTGCACAAAAAGATAAGGACTTATCTATTTGCTTCTATTCTTGCATTTGTTTTTGCACAGTTGGTGGCTACAGTTTTTTTTCTGGTAGATGATGTGAGGCGCATGATACAATGGACGGCAGGAAAAGTTTTTTTCCGAAATACTGAAATTTCCACAATGAGTGGCGATGGTATTAGTCGTTCTGTATTTCTTAGCTGGCTTGGGTTAGCGGCGGGGACTTCGCTTTTTGGTAGTCTGATATATGGATTTTCAAACAAGTATAATTACAAAGTGAAAAGAATAAAACTGGCATTTGATAATTTGCCCCCCGGTTTTAACGGGTTGAAAATTGTTCATTTCAGTGATGTTCATTCCGGAAGTTTTATGAACAAAAAAGCAGTAGAGCATGGGGTTGAAAAGATCATTGCAGAAAATGGTGATCTGGTTATTTTCAGTGGAGATCTTGTAAATGACCGTGCAACGGAAATGAAAGATTACATGGACATATTTAACAAAGTAAAAGCGCCGATGGGGGTTTATTCCACCTTTGGAAACCACGATTATGGTGAATATGTGAAATGGCCTGATAACGGTGTAACAAAAGCTCAGAATTTAATAAACCTTGCAAAAGTTGAAAAGGAATTAGGATGGCGGTTGATGATGGATGAACATGTAGAACTTGAAAGAAACGGTGATAAAATAGCATTGATTGGAATACAAAACTGGAGTGCAAAAGCGCGTTTTCCGAAATACGGTGATATGAAAAAAGCTTATGCTGGCGCTGAAAAATATCCCTTTAAAATTTTGATAAGCCACGACCCCAGCCATTGGGATGCGCAAGTGCGGCCTGAATATGGTGATGTAGATCTGATGCTCAGCGGCCATACCCACGGGATGCAATTTGGTGTAGAGATTCCGGGTTTTAAATGGAGTCCCGTACAATATATGTACAAAGAATGGGATGGATTGTATGAAGAAGGAAAACAGAAATTATATGTAAATCCCGGCTTTGGATTTATCGGTTATCCGGGAAGGGTAGGGATATTGGCGGAGATAACAGTGATAGAATTAGTAAATGATAAAATGGCTTAAAACTGTTTTGAAGGCAATTTCAAAATCATAAAATAATTAAACGGATAACGGCACTATATTTGAAGCATCTATTAAAATTTTTTTATGAAATATTTATTACCGGTATTTTTTGTAATGATTGCGTTTTCAACCCGCGCTCAACAACACAGTCTTGAAAAAATATGGGAAACCGATGCTATTGTAGCTGTTCCTGAATCAGTACTTCCCGAAAAAAATATTTTGTATGTTTCTTTGATCGATGGTGGTGCATGGGATGCTGATGGGAAGGGTGGTGTAGGAAAATTATCTTTAAATGGAAAGAAGTACGATTCTACATGGATCACAGGATTAAATGCTCCGAAGGGTTTAGGAAAGTTTGGAAATCGTTTATACGCTGCCGATATAAGCGATGTGGTAGTAATAGATATTAAAAAAGGAAAAATAGAAAAGAAAATTCCAATAGAAGACGCGTCAGGTTTAAATGACATCACTGTCAGCGACAAGGGTATTGTGTATGTTTCCGATTCTAAAACATCTAAAATCTGGCGTATCCGGGATGATAAACCAACCATATATCTTTCCGATATTAAAGGCGCTAATGGATTAAAGGCTATTGGAGATGATTTGATATTTGCAGAAGGAAAATTGCTGATGAAAGCCAATA
>DASSHD010000395.1:0-5570 GCA_035693085.1 Hanamia sp.
TGCATTCAGCATGTATCAGGGTGAGATTCCTAACAAGTTGCCATTCCTTCCGCGGGATTCGTTTCTTGAAAAAATTTACAATGCACAATTCAAAAATGAGCCTTCTGATTTTAAAAAGTTATCCGCTTCAGAGATCACACAGATCAATCGTCATCCCTCTTCTTCATCATTGATGCCAGAACAGGAAAGTGGATTACGACCTGCATGCCCATTGCCATATCAACTATATGCAAATGGCAAATTGAGTGAGGACAAAAAGAAATTTGAGTTGACAATGAAAGCTGGAAATGAAGTTTTTAGCTCCGGGTCGGCGGGATCGCCATTTAATGTTTATGCGCCCGGGAGATATCTCTTTGAAGATGGCAACAAAATGGGGCGACGGTCTTTTGAGAAGGTACGCACATGGCATTATGCGGTCACGGCAGGAGATACATTGACTGACCTTTGGCCATTAGTTTCATTCGAAAAGGAAGATTATCATCTCCGGGTTTATGGCCCCAATGGTTTTTTTCGTGAGTTTATAGGCAATAGTAAAGATCCTTTTTTAGAGATTGACTGCGATTACCAGCGAACCAGGCTTTTCAAAAATAAACTTACAGGTAGTTTAGAGTTTAGGGTAACAAATCCAAGTAAGAAGAAGCCTTATTATATAGATATAAAAGATATGGCTTATGAAAATGGATCCATATCAAAAGTAATACCGCTATTAGGTGCAGAAACCATAGTATTAAACATAGAGAAAAGTTATGGCTGGTATGATTTTATTTTGAGAATTAAGGGATATCCATCTTACTTGAGAAGATACGCAGGCAGAGTAGAAACAGGCAAAGAGAGTTATAGTGATCCATTGATGGGCAGGAGATTTTTGTTGGTGAAGTAAATTTCATATTTGTACAAACTTTACTTTGTATTATTTTATTCGAATTATCGATTTGAGGTACTGTAATCGAAGTTTAGCCAGGTATTTAAATTAATTCGAAAAAGAGTTTTCAGCATAGTGCAGGATGGTTGCAAGAAAATAACATTATAGATTTATAGAGTCAAAATAATTTCTTTTTTTCTCTATTTTCATTTGCCATCAAAAGATACCCTTAAGCGGAAATGTTTATTCAGGATACTATACTCCATTGTAAGGTAGGTGTATCAATATTAAATTTACCTCCGGTGGAACCACCCCAGAACATTGCCGGAAACCTAATGTAAGGATAGATTTCTTTTGCCGAATTTGTATGAAAGCTAAAATTTAATAAGTTTCTAAAATTAGAACATGTTAAAATCAAAAGAAATAACCTATAATCATGGGTTAAAAATTAAACTTCTTTCCTGGGCGTTTACTTGTTTTTATCTTTTTGTTGTTTTACATCTTAGTGCTCAATCTTTCAAAAATGGGAAAGGCAAACGACCTAATATTATTTTCATCCTTACTGATGATCAGCGCTGGGATGCTTTAGGAGTTATGGGTAATCCTTATATTAAGACGCCGAATATGGATAAGCTGGCTGCAAATGGGATTTTGTTTTTGAATTCCTATGTTACTACTTCTATTTGTTGTGTTAGCCGGGCAAGTATTTTGACTGGCCAGTATGAATCACGCCATAAAATAAATGATTTCGTAACAGATTTAACGCCGGAAGCCCTGGCCAATACTTATCCTCTTTTACTAAAAAAAGCGGGGTATCATATTGGATTTATTGGAAAGTATGGCGTAGGAGTACATCAACCCTTTCAAGTCTTTGATTTTGGAGTCAATACTGAAGTGGGGAAAGGACAACCGGATTATATCATGAAAGAGAGCAATGGTCGGGAAATTCATGAAACTGATAGTATTGATCATAGTATTTTAAAGTTTCTCGATGAATTTGGTAATAAAGGTCCGTTTTGTCTTTCTGTAAGCTTTAAGGCCCCTCATGTACAGGATGGGAATCCACCTAAATATATTGTACAGAAACGATATGAAAATTATTATAAAGGTGAAACCATTCCTGAGCCGGTAACTGCTGATCCGAAATATTGGAATAGTTTTCCGGGCTTTTTCAGAACCAACTCAAACCTGGGAAGAAAGAGGTGGACAGGCCTTTTCTCCACACCGGATCTATACCAGGAAAATGTTAAAAAATATTATGAATTAATAACGGGCGTAGATGAAGTAGTTGGCCGGATGATGAAAAAAATATCTGAAATGAAACTTTCAGATAACACAATAATTATATTGATGGGTGATAATGGTTTTATGATGGGAGCACACGGTTTATCAGGAAAATGGTATGGGTATGAGGAATCAATCCGGGTGCCTCTTTTTATTTATGATCCTATGTTGCCGGATAAAATCAGGAAAATCAGGCCACAGCAGATTGCATTAAACATTGATATAGCACCTACAATTCTTTCAATGGCTGGTGTTCCTGTTCCTGATAGGATGCAAGGCAGAAATTTAATTGGAATTTTGGAAAACAAATTACCCGAAAGAAAAGATTTCTTTTATCAGCATTATTTTTTAGGCAGTCCTTATATACCTAAAGAAGAAGGGGTAGTAACAAAAGATTTTAAGTACATGAATTTTATTGATCATAATTATGAAGAGTTATACGATATTATTCATGACCCACACGAAACCACTAATTTGGCTAATAACCCAATTTATAAAAAAAAGCTGGATGAATTACGCAGGAGATGTAAAGAATTAAAAAAGTCAGTAAAGTAAAATAATGACTGATGGTTTTGTATCCGGCCATTATTTTTTAATCATTAACGGTTATGAATAGACGAAAAATGGTTAATATAAAAATGAAATTCAATGTTTATTTATTTCATGGGTGTATGCTGATGGCACTTACATTTTAAGGAATACAAAAGAGATGATCCGAAATGATGCAACAGTAATATGATTAGACGAATAATAAATTTCATATTTGTACATAGATTACATCTTCTGTTGCTATTACATTATTCGCCTGGAGCAATATGAACAAAGAGAAGCTTTCCATTCAAATGAGTCTGGAATGACAGGTCAGCATTGTACAGGATTGTTTTACGTAAAACAGAAAAAGAAAGTATTCATATCTATATTTTTTCTGCTTTTTTCTTTATTCTCGATTGCCCAACAGAAAGTAACTGTTAGCGGGAATGTTTTTACAGAAGATAATATCCCGTTAGCCGGAGTGTCTGTATTTGTGAGGGGTACCTCAATCGGCAGTTCCACTACCGATGCGAAAGGTAAGTTTACTCTTCAAGTCAGTAAAGGAGCTACGCTTGTATTATCATATATTGGGTATGAAGTAAAACAAATTAATGTAAATAAAGCTGGGAATGTTGGAAATATTCAGATGGAGAACAAAGTACGATGGGAGGAGATGCTGCCACTTGAGTTCGTGGAAACACGGGATAAATTCCCTGTCTGTTATCTTGCATTTGGCCTGGCAGAGCCTCATGGCGCTTACAATGCTATCGGACTTGACTGGCTTAAAGCTTATTCCCTTGTGGAAGCTGCAGCACAAAAATATGGCGGTATTGTTGCACCGCCTTTCGCATGGCATATCCAGGATATTCCTGAATTTTATGATGACCGTAAAGGTCATGGATGGAATGTAGATATGGGTATCAGGCAATCCCTTTGCAGTTCAATCCCCAGTGATCTTTTTTACCGGATGGTCCTTTATCAGATCAGGGCAATCGATGCACGCGGCTTCCATGCTGCCATACTGGTAACCGGCCACTATGGAGGTAATGAAAAAATCATCAGGAAGGTTTGCGAATATTATACAAGATCAACAGGTTCACCGCTGAAGCTCTACGCAATAGCAGATTGGGAGTGTATTGACAAGGATCTGCCCTACAAGGGTGATCATGCAGGTGTTACCGAAACATCCCAGCTAATGGCATTGTGTCCGGGGCTTACAGACCTTAGAATAAAAACTACCGGCAATGATGAGCTTGGTGAGAGATTTGGTGCGAACGTAAATTTTGAAAAGGGCCCAATTCCCACAGTTGAGATAGGAGAACAGATTGTGGAGTCACAGGTACGTAATCTTGGTGATACAGCAATTAAACTACTCTCGGAATATGTTCCGAAGGAAGGATGGATCGCGCCGGATATGAATGAAACCGAAAGAATTTGGACCAATTTCGACCGGATGATGACGCATAAATACTGGGATGCTAAATACGGGAAGCCGTGGCCTGACCCAGGATGGTGGTGGCATGAACCATGACATTTACGTTTTTAAAGGTGGTTAATAAAAGAGTGTGACTGCGTTTATATGTAAAGGCAACTAAATTGTTTCGCGCCTAATATGCCTAATCCTACTAAATTATTAACAGGAGTTTTCTCAACTTATAATTAACATGAACAATTGGCTTAAGTCATCAGCGATACTAAAGAACAACGAAAAATGGATACCTGGTGGCGTTGTATCTCTTAATCGAAAATGTGAGCCTACATATCTTTTACCAAAGGCAAAGGAAGCCACGTATGAGATATTGAGGATAATGAATGCATACTATTCAGACTTCTCTGCAGCTTTTTAGTTCATAATGATCCAGATGTAAACCAGCCTGTTATAGAGGCTATTGCAGATCAAACACTACTAATAGGAGCCTGGCAACAGTACATGAAGGAAAATTGGCCAAATTGTTTTTCCGATGTATTCCTACTGTTGAAAAGTATTCAGGTAACCAATACAGGATTAGAAGCAACCTATCATGCTATTTGTGTTGCGCGTATTGCAACATGGAAGGATATCCACCTTATTTAAAATGAATGCAGGCAGGGTAAGAAACGGGCAAATTACGTGCCTTTCAATACTTTTTTATAAAAGTGGAAAAGGTAAGAAATTCCATTTTTGAAATTTGAACTAAGATTAAGATCAAAAATTTCAAAAGATTATAGTTGGAATTAAATTTTTTAAAAAAAGTTATGGAAATGGATATTTGATAATGCGATGCATTATGAAGGTATAGATCCGCAATAGTCATACCTAAATGCTTCAGTCATTTCAATATGGCGCATTAAAATAGATTTCATTCTACTTTTTTTTGATAATAATTTCGATTAGGGAAAATATAGCATTAGTATTTGTACGTTTTGCATTATTTTTTAGATGTTGAAGTGTATAATTTTGATAACAGAATTAACTATATATCTGCATTTTTATTTTTCAAGATTAACTAAAAACAAATTGTCATGAAAGGGGAATTCTTCTTATCGCATAATTTCTTCCATAAAGAATTAAAAAAGTCGGTAAAGTGAAATAATGACTGATGGTTTTAAATCCTGTTATTATTTTTTAAATATTAACGATGATGAATAGACGAATTAAGTTTAAGGTGAAAATATAATTGCGGCATTCATTTATTTTAAGAGTATATTCTGATGATCCTTTTCATTTTAAGAAATACAAAAAGGTAACTTATAAGAATATAACAGTTATGATTAGACTGACAAATAATATAAAATTAATAAAAAAATTATTACTTCTATTTTTATTGCATTGTTTATGCGAAACAAAAAGAATAAAAGGAATCAAACTGTTAGAATGCCCACGGAAAGGGAGGTTCAGGATAGTGCAGGATAG
>DASSHD010000396.1:0-6230 GCA_035693085.1 Hanamia sp.
TAGCCCGAAAAATATTTTTACGCACCTAACTGAAACCCTTATCTGATGAGGTTATTATTTACTCGCTGAATCGCTGCCTCCTCCATAATTCACCAATTATCATTTACTTTGCTTCCTAAAAGAAAAACCTATTCATGAAGAATCTGAATTTCAAAAAAATACTTCCACATTTAATTGCAGTTGCTATCTTTTTAATTGTTGCAATAATTTATTGTAAACCTGCTTTGCAGGGAAAAGTAGTACAACAGGCGGATGTACAGGGCTGGCGCGGCATGGCGCAGCAATCTTTTGAATTTAAAGATAAACATGGATATTGGCCTTTATGGACCAACAGCATGTTCAGCGGTATGCCCGCGTACCAGATCGCATTGGACGCACGCACAAAAATTTCTCTCAGCTACCTGACATCCGTAATCACTTTAGGACTCCCGGTTCCAATCAGTTTTTTCTTTTTAGCATGTATCTGTTTCTATTTTTTATGTGTGGTCGCGGGAGCCAATCCCTGGATAAGTATCCTGGGCGGCCTGGCTTACGCCTACTCCACGTTTGATCCGATAATTGTTGCTGTAGGGCATAATACACAAATGGTATCTATAGGTTATGCACCGGCGGTAATAGCTGGTTTACTTTTATTATTTCAAAAAAAATATTGGGTGGGTTTTACCATCACCGCTTTATTCTCATCTTTTTTGATAGCGGAAAATCATGTACAGATCGTTTATTACACTTTAATAATAGCATTGATAATGACGATTGCTTTTCTTATAAAAAGTTATAAAGAAAAGCAATTGAAATTTGCAGTAAAAGGAGCGGCCCTTGGGCTTTTGGCGGGAATTTTAGGATTGGCATGCAGCGCAGTAACTATGTTTCCCACTTATGAATATGCCAAAGAAAGTATGCGCGGTGGTAAATCGGAACTTACCCAGGAAATACAGGGCAATAAAACAAAAGGAGGGCTAGATAAAGATTACGCATTCAGATATAGTTTGGGTTTTGGAGAAACATTCACTTTCATTGTGCCTGGATTATACGGCGGCAGCAATGGAGGCAATGAATATAATACCTCATCAAAATTTGTAGATAAGTTTTCACAATTAGGTGTGCCCGAAGACCAGGCTTTACAATATGAAGACCATCTTTCTTATTGGGGCGACCAGCCCGGCACATCTGGTCCGGTATATCTTGGTGCGATTGTTTGCCTGCTGTTTATTTTTGGCGTTGTCTATTTAAAGTCCTGGTACAAATGGTGGCTGATAGCGGCAAGTATTTTTGGAGTGCTACTTGCTTATGGCGCTAACCTGAAAGGATTCAATTATTTCCTCTTTGATTACATGCCATTCTACAACAAATTTAGAGCGCCAACCATGGCCCTGGTAATCCCACAATTTTGTTTTCCATTAATGGGAGTACTCGCATTAAGTAAATTGATCTCAAAAGATATTGATATTGCTGAAGCGTGGAAGAAATTAAAAACCACGGCAATCATTTCCGCAGTTATTCTTGTTTTGCTGGCGGGTTTTTATTTGACTGCTTCGTTTAGCGGGCCTAATGATAAATCATTCAGAGACAATATCAAACAAAATATGATGCATGCCCCTGCAGGACAACAGGTATCTCCTCAAATAGAACAACAGGCAGAAGAAACCAGCCGAAGTATTATTTCGGCATTGCAAAGCGACAGGCAAAGTTTAATGGGAAAAGATTTATTACGATCTTTTATTTTAATAGGATTGGCTATTTTGTTAATGGGATTATTTTTGAAGAAAAAAGTTTCTTCAAAAATTCTTGTTGGAGCAATGATCATTCTTACTGGTTATGATCTTCTGGGCATAGCAACCCGGTATTTAAATTCTGATAATTTTGTAGAGCCCGAAGATTTTGAATCGGCATTTATTCCTACACAGGCAGATCAACAAATACTGAGTGACCCCGATCATGATAATTTCAGAGTATTCAATGAAACGGTTGACGCATTCAATGATGCCACTACTTCTTATCATTTTAATTCTGTGGGCGGTTATCATCCTGCAAAACTGGGATTATATAACGACATCATTACAAACCAACTAAGCAAAGGAAATATGAAAGTATTTGATATGCTGAATACTAAATATTTTATAGTACAAAATCCGCAGACAGGTAAACCAATGGCACAATTGAATCCAAATGCCTTTGGAAATTGTTGGCTGGTAAAAGGAATAAAATATGTGGACAATGCAGACCAGGAAATGGCTGCGCTCGACAGTACGGATTTAAAGGACACTGCCGTGGTTGAAAATAAATTCAAATCAGAGATCAAATCTGCGCCAAAATATGATTCTGTTGCATACATCAAATTGGTAAGAAATATAAATGATACCATTGATTATAGAATATCGGCGCCAACTCCACAGTTCGCGGTGTTTAGCGAAGTTTATTATCCTAAAGGTTGGAATGTCTTTATTGATGGAACTAAGGCGGATTATGTAAAAACAGATTATGTTTTACGTGGTATGTATATTCCTGCGGGGAATCATGAAATTGAATGGAGGTTTGAGCCGAAATCTTATACCATAGGAAGAATGACAAGTATCATTGCTTCTATATTAGTGGCGCTCATACTGATCGCTACCATCATTTTCTATACTGTGAAAAAGAAAGAACCCGATGTAGATGTTTTGAAAGATTAATATTTCTTTAATAGAAATGTGTACTCACAGAGATGAATTTTCTCAGTATAATAAAACATCATAGTACAAATGACTTACCGATCTGCGATTCTTAAACGAAACATAGAAGCGATATTCAGGTATCCTTTTGTGCTCATGGGTAAGATATTATCGCCTTTCTTCCGGTTAAAAACGCAGCACAAAATCTTTATTTTTTGCCCATCGGGAGATATTGGCGGATCTATTCAAAATAATGCAGACCTGTGTTCTTGCTTTGTTGACAAATCTCCATTAGTAATTTTCTCAAAAAAACCCAGGAACAATGAATTTTTACACCTCTTCAATATTGAAGGAGTAAGCAAAATAGATCTCCACCGTTATATTGATAATAAATGGTATCACTTTGTCAATTTTTTTTATCGCGGCATCGTTTCTTCCTGGATCAACCAGGTGGAAGATCCTGTCGTTTTTGGAGGCGAGAGCCTTTTTTTCTATAAAGTACTTCCTTACATAAAAAAAGAAACCAGGTGTGTGGACCTTTGTCATCTCAATACCTGGTTCAATTATACACAGGCATTCGTAAAAGATATAGATGCAAGAATTTTCAGCACCGGGAATCTGAAAAGAGAAGCGGAAGCGCTTTATAAAAAAAATAATTTTCCTGCTGAATATTACACCCGCCTGCATTTTATTGATAATATGGTACACATTCCTGAATATGTTGAAACTAATAATCAAACCCTATCCGTAATTTTTATTGGGAGAGGAGCGCCGCAAAAAAGGGTGTATCTTATAGGCGCCATCGCAAAAAAAATGCATGAGATGAAAATAAATATTTATTTTTCATTTGCAGGCGATGTGGAAAATATACTTCATCCTGAAGATTATCCTTATTGTACTTTTTATGGGAATGTAAGAGATAGAAACAGGCTGGAGGAGATTCAGAAAGAATCGGATGTTCTATTATTAACCTCCGCTTATGAAGGCCTTCCCATGTCGGTAATGGAGATGATGGCATTTGGTAAAGTAGTAGTCGCTACTGCTGTTGGTGGCATACCCGATTATATTACCCACGAAGAGAATGGTTTTTTGATAAAGGATACCACGGATGAAAATAAGATAATCGAAGAAAGCATCTCCATCTTAAACAGGCTGGTGAATGACAAAAAATTATTAAAAGAAGTGGGCGAAAAGAGCAGAATATATGCTGAAGAACATTTCAGCGGAGAGGCATTTTGTGAAAATTACAGGAAAGTTTTATTTGGATAAATAATATCATCTTTTATCTGAAAAGATCGGCTTCATAATTTGCCATCATCAAAAAATTTTGAAACAATTCCTTTATACAAAACAGAAACTGGTAATTCCTTCTGCAGGCGGATCATACGTTTTAATTTCGGATGTATTGGTACGCTATCATATTTTTTATTTCCCGATTATCCCTGCCTGCTGGCAATACTTTTTTTTTGGAGATACCGTTTAATAATATAATTTAGTCTCTTATTTCAAATTATACTAAAGTATTCTTGCCAACGCACTTTTGATAAACATTAAACCTTCAATTTTATTTATAGACCTAGCATTTATAGATTCACTAACGGGGAAGCCGAAAACCGCAACTTAAAAGAGTAGGCAAAAAACCAAACAAAATGAAAAAACTTATTAAGCCAACTATGGCGATTGCTGCAATTTTAGTGCTATCACAAATCACAAGCTACAAAAAATCAGACCAACGCCAACAATTTGAAAGTAAGGAAATGACACTTTAAATTTAAAATAACCATACCATGACAACCAATCTTAAGGCGGCACTTTTTTTGACTGTAGTATTAATTGCGTGCAAAAAGGACGTAACAAATCCACCTGTTCCTCCTTCAAAAATGCAATTGCTCACTACAAACGTTTGGATCTATGACAGCGTTTACATCAATTGGGGACTACCAGATCAAACTTTAAGCTATTCGCGAACCGGTTCATCAAACATCACAGACTTGTCACAGAACAGAATAAAATACTATACAGATGGAACATTCAATGAAATCTTACCAAATGGCGATCTGCGACAATCCCCCGACGTATGGAGCATGAATACTGACTCATCGGTCTTGCTAACATCCGGCGGAGGGTTTACAAATTCTGTTAAGATTATTTCATTGACGCCGACAAAATTTGTTTGGGTAGACATAGTAACCAACAATAGAGGTGTCAATATTCCAAAATATTAAAATCTGTCACTTACATTCGCATTTATGCAAGTTTGGCTGAAGTGCAAACAACGAGCTGCAAAAAATTATTAAAGGAAGTGGGCGGAAAGAGCAGAATATATACCGGAGAACATTTCAGCAGAGAGGCATTTTGTGAAAATTACAGGAAAGTTTTATTTGGGTAAATAATATCATCTTTTACCTGAAAAGATCGGCTTCATAATTTCCATCATCAAAATTTTTGAAGCAATTCTTTTATATAAAACAGAAACCGGTAATTTCCTATGCGAGCGGATCATACGTTTCAATTTTAGAATGTATTGGCACGCTATCATATTTTTATTCCCGGATCATTCCTGCCTTCTGGCAATACTTCTCTTTTGGAAATACCGTTTAATAATGTAATTTGGTTTCTTATTTCAAATTATACCAAAGTATTCATGCCGATGCACTTTTGATAAACATTAAAATTTCAATTTTATTTATAGACCTTGAATTTATAGATACACTAACGGGGAAGCCGAAAACCGAAACTTAAAAGAGTAGGCAAAAAAAAATATTACAATGAAGAAAATTTTTATGGCATCTATTGCGCTAACTACTTTCGCAGCCTGTATTGTATTATTTCAAATGACGAGTTGTACAAAAAGTAATGCAGGAACAAACAACTGTCCACCTGCAACCTACCCTGTAACAGGTTTATGGGAAGGGACGTACCAAACTGACCAGGTAAGTCATGCACCCACCTATGAGAGCTTCGCGATCTATCCTGATGGTACATTTTTAAGAAGAAGTAAAGTAGTTTCATCAACAGAGTATGCACTTTTCAAGGGAACGTGGAAATTAACCGGGAATATCCTAGAATTCAAAGACAGCACTCTATCATATAGCGTAGGCTACATTATTAATACCGGTACTTTGACATTTAGTAATTCTGGCATATTAAGTGATGGCACATGGCAAGTCGTTAGTGGGCAATCTTACACTGGTACATTCCAAAATATGAATCGAATAAATTAAAAACTACCGAATCCAGTTTTGAACAATGGATTAAATTCAATAGCTAAAAATGATGCCTGCAATACAAAGAAAATATTCGATTTCCAGTTTCTTTCACCATTATTTCCTGGCAATCCAAATTCTTCTAAAAAGGCTCACTAAATAATTTCCTGACATCAGAATCTTTGAAATAATACCAATTTTCAAGACAGATACCGGAATTTTATTTTGAAAACGGATCATTTGTTTCAGCATGGAATGTAAGGGTTCATTATAATATTTTTTGACATCTTCCACATTCCTTATCCCAAGATTCCTATAAAAGCGCCAATAATAATCATAAACAAAAACGTTTCTCAAAATGGGAAATCCCATTTTA
>DASSHD010000397.1:0-2261 GCA_035693085.1 Hanamia sp.
TTCCTGATGTTTAATACTACTTGCTGCTCAATGTGTCTTTCATCGTCCAGTTCCTCACTAGCAATAAAATCCAGTAGGTATTCGTCTTTAAATACCTTCAATGCCGATGGCTTCAAAGATTCCGAAATTGTCGTTTGGAAATTATTCGGCAACTTTCCCTGTTTCTTGAACAAGTCAGCATCAATCTGATGTTCCATAATACTAACTGACCAAAATTGGGTTGCAGAATGCTCAATGTAAAAGAATCTTTCCTCAGCCTTTTTACAACGGTTTAACAATAGTATATGATGGGTAAAACTGATGCTGTAAAATGCTTCCAATTGGGTCGTTGTCAACGGCCCAATTGAATTAGATTCCTCTTGCTGTGCTGATAAATCAGGGTTTTCCATTTGGGCCGTCGCTGACGGCCTAATTTCCAATTCGGAATATGCCTCATAAAACTGCCTCATTTTCTTAAGGTTTGTGAAGGAGAAACCTTTCAATCCAGGCAGGTTACTTTGTAAATCGACTGCAATTTGTTCCAGCACTTTAGTACCCCATTTTTGGGCTTTGACCTTCTCAGAAAGCATTCTGCCAGTTTTGAAATACAAGAGCAATTGTTCACGGTTGGCGAGCCTTGCAGCCTGGTACCGGCTATTAATAATCTCCTGCTTCAAAGAGCGGATAAATTCCAGGTAATTTTTATCAGGTTTCATAATATGAATTTTACAGCTTTTAACTGCTTAATAATCAATAAATAAATAAGACTCATCCAATCTTATGCTGTCAAAAGATTGGCGAGTCTTGTCAAATCAGGTATAAAGTGGTTCGAGAAATGTCCGTGCAGGACAACAACATAAAATGACAAGCCTTTTAAACTCACTGTTTAAAAGGCTTTTTCAATTTCGGGAAATCAACTGCACACTAATAAAGCCCGGATATCATTTAAGAAATAAGTATTCTGAAATTATTTTATTTAATAAAAGAATAGTCAGATTTGAAAATTTTTAATTAGTAAGTTTGATTTATGAAAATTTAATTCAAAAGTTTATCAGAATAATATGGATTCAAAGAAAATTATAGTAGTCGGAAGTACTAATATGGATATGGTAGTAAAAACAAGCCGTATTCCTGCTCCGGGAGAAACGGTTTTATCCGGATCATTTTTTATGAACCCGGGAGGTAAAGGAGCTAACCAGGCAGTTGCCGCTGCAAGGCTGGGAGGAGAAGTTACTTTTATTTCCAGGATAGGGAATGATGTTTTTGGTAAACGATCTTTACAACTTTTGGATAATGAGGGCATTAATACCTTTTATATGTTATCAGATAGTGAACTACCTACCGGGGTTGCACTTATTACTGTTGACCAAATCGGTGAAAACAGCATTGTAGTTGCGTCAGGAGCAAATTCTAATTTTTTTCCGGATGACGTTAAGGATGCCTTACCTGAAATCACTAATGCCGGAATAATATTATTGCAATTAGAAATTCCATTGGAAACGGTACATTTTGTTACAAGATATGCAGCATCTAAAGGAATAAAAGTTATTTTAAATCCCGCACCGGCAATTGCCCTTGACCCTGAATTGTTGAGCCATGTATATTTGATTACTCCTAATCAATCAGAGGCCGAAGTGATATCCGGTATTAAAGTGAAAAACATAGATGATGCAAAAGAAGCTGCAAAAGTTATTCATGAAATGGGTGTAAAGAATGTAGTAATAACATTAGGCGCTCTGGGTGCGGTGATATTTCAGGAGGGTAAGATAAGAGTTGTTCCTGCACAAAAAGTTGAAGCAATAGATACTACTGCAGCCGGAGATGTTTTTTGTGGCGCTTTGACGGTGGGGTTATCAGAAAACAAAACATTGGAAGAGGCTGTGCGTTTTGCTTCCATAGCAGCTTCAATTTCAGTAACCAGGATGGGCGCCCAATCTTCGATTCCTTACAGGAATGAATTATAAAATAATAATGATGATGATCATACAATATTTAAAAAATGAATTAGCCAGAATTATAAATAGTAAACTTCCTGTTATAAAATCTTAACTATCACGGTGATGGTTAAGTGCTATGAAGAAAATGCTTTATCAGAGGATGTTTTAAAATTCAATAAAAATTACAATTTATGTTTATTATAGAAAATTATACAGTAGCTGTTTTATTTTGCGTGGTTACAATGATTTGCTGGGGTTCGTGGGCAAACACACAGAAGTTGGCAAGTAAAAGCTGGCGTTTTGAACTGTTCTATTGGGATTACGTGATAGGCATATTGATCTTTT
>DASSHD010000398.1:0-3453 GCA_035693085.1 Hanamia sp.
AACATCAGTTTCAGAATTTTCTTTTCCTAAAATAGTTTCCGCTTTTGTAATAAGTGCAGTCGCTTTATCAGCGATTGCGTCTTTTTTCGATTTGTCTTGCTCAGTAATTGTCTGTAATGCATAGCAGTAAGCTGCGTAATAATAGGGAAGCCATTGTGTTTTTTCGGCATCGCCTATTCTTGTAAAATTATTAGCCAGCTCTTCATAATTTCCCTTAGTCATTAATGAATCTAATTGAGCTATATTGGTTTTCATCGCGTTTTCGTATTTGGCGCTTTGCGCATAAGTAAAACCGGCAGAGCAAATAAGAACTGCCATTAAGATTGTTTTTTTCATTTTGTTTGTTTTTTATTGAGCCTTCAGCTTTCAGCATTAAGCCCGGTTGGTTTTTGATTTTGTTTATTTATTTTTCAGCCTTCAACTTTGAGCCTTATAAATGGTTATTAATGTTATCCTGCGTTCTGTCTATTCCTAAACTTACAAAATATCCTAAGTAAAGAAATCTTTTTGAAGGTGGCGTAACTGCTACTTTATTTTGTCCGTTCACAGAATAGTTATAAGTATATACATTATTAAATCCTAAAATATTGGTGACGGAAAACACAATAACTGAAAACGCTTTGGCATTTGTTTTACCGATTGATGGCAGATAATTTACACTAAAACTAAGGTTATTATAATCTTTGGTACGTCCCTGGTCTATTAAATTATATTTATTTTGTGTATAATCATACACGAGATCATAATATGGCCGGCCGGTTGCAAATGTATAAGATGCGTTGAATTGTGTTTTTATAGGCGTAACAAATTTTTTCACCACCAATGAAGCCGTATGCTTTGTCACAAATGATGGTTCCATCGCAAAGGGATAATTTAGGAAATCGCGTTTGGTGTCAAGATAAGAATAGGAAATCCAGTAATCCACATTTTTAATGGTCTTTTTATCGCGCCAGAAAAATTCAATTCCTTTGGCATCGCCAAAACCATCATTGTTAATCGCTTTAAAAGTTTCATTATTGGCGCCGGTAGTTTTTATAAGGTCGTCATATTTTTTATAAAACAATTCTGTACGAAAAGTTCGATTGCTGGTAATCTTTTCATACTGGGCAATATAATGTGTGGCCTTTTGAAAATGCAAAGCATTCATTGAAGGCAAATATTTGTTGTTGGGATCCTGGTAAAAAATTCCATAAGCAAAAGATACCTGGCTCTTGTCAGGAAATTTATAAGCAAAAGATACCCGGGGCGCAATATCTGACTTATCTAATAATTGGGAATGTTCTGCACGAACACCAACTCTTGCTGCAATATTGTTGGTAAGATATATATCAGCCTCGCCGAATCCGGCCAATATGTTTTCTTTTATTTTTTCGGGATAACTGATTCCATTGTATTGGGTATATGTTGGCCTTTCATTGCTGTAATTATTTTCGGTTCCAAAGCGAATAGCGCTCAAACTTTTTAATTTTTTCTCAAAAACCACTTTTGCATTTACATACTTCCCTTTGTTGATGAGATTGAAATTTTTATAAGCATACAAAGGGTTATCATTAATTTCCTGCTTTTGATTATCGGCATTTTGCAACTCCATATTGATATTATCTTTATTGGTACTATAAGATGTACCTATATTCACTTTCCACCCTTTTCCAATATATTGTTTCCAGGATAAATTGTGATACATATTAAAGTTTTTGAGGCCGAAAGCGTCTTTCATATTTAATGTGTCAACATCCTGGCTTCTGAATCCAACATTGGTAGTGCTTAAATAGCCATAATATTTCAGCATTCCTGAAGAAGAAGTTTTTATTCTGAAATTGGCATCTGCTTCCTGTACAACCGGCACCTTAAAATAATCAAATTTTTGTTTGATAAGGTTATATACCAATGACAGGTTGGTATAGCCATAAGTAATTCCCCAGGATGATTTTTTATTTTTAGAAAGTTTTTGAATTCCTGCATTGGCACCAAGATATGAAATTCCAAAATCGGCAGAAGTTTTTTCAGGAAGGTCTATAGATTCTAATAATAGAACGGATGAAAGTGCCTGGCCATATAATGCAGAATATCCGCCCGAACTGAAAATTGTTCCTTTAAATAAAAAAGGATTGAATCTTCCACGGGTGGCCTGGCCGGGTTCGCTGCTGTAATAAAAATTATTAACGAGTGAGCCGTCAATATAATATTTGGTTTCATCTGCGGTTCCTC
Source organism: Hanamia sp. (assembly GCA_035693085.1). Classification (GTDB taxonomy): domain Bacteria; phylum Bacteroidota; class Bacteroidia; order Chitinophagales; family Chitinophagaceae; genus Ginsengibacter. The sequence continues at coordinate 2,209 of DASSHD010000398.1, forward strand.
CTCTCACAAATAAACCTTCACTCTCTCCAACCTGCTGTGTTCCGGGTAGCGTTTTTAAAGCTGACGTTATATCGCCATTGGCGCTTGCCGTAGTTACAATATCTATTGGGTTTAATGCAGTGGCTCTTTTTGCATCACTGGCTTCAAAAGTTCCCGCGCTGATAACTACTGCTTTTAGTTCGGTGATGGCTTCTTTCAATTCTATATTTAAAATTATTGGGGTAGTGTTAATACCTTGCCGACCGGCAGGTAGGTTTATTTTTTCTTCAAAAGGTTTATATCCTGAAGCGGTAGCGGTTAAAATTTGTTCTCCTTTTTCTGTTGTAGAAAACGAATAATTTCCTGTTGAATCCGAAGTGGCTCCGTCATACGAATTTTTTATACTGATGCTGATTCCTTCAAGTGGCTTTTTTTTATTGTTAGTTACTTTGCCGCCTATTTTTATTTGAGCCATCCCATAAGAGCCTATTAAAAGTAGCGGGAATAAAACCAATTTATGCATTTTTATAAATTTAGCACAAAAATAAAGTAGTTTATATTATAAACCAAATAATTTTGAAATATTTTTTAAAACACTTCCATCTGCAACTTTTCTTATACAACTTATTGATAGTCAAGCATAAATAAATTAATAACTTAAAATATTATTATATGTGAAGAAGCAGAAAATTTATTCACATCGTGGAAATTTAATTTGTTTATCTGCCTGCAATTTGTAATTTAGCAATAGAATTTAATGGGTTAGTAAGTACAAAGAGCTGGTAGCAATACTGGCTCTTTTACTTTTTAGTCAATTTTTTCTTTTACCTTTTTTAAGGAATAAAATTGGATATCTATTCTTCTGATTTTTTTTATCAACATCTTCTTTCACTCATATTTTTTATTTCTCTTTTCTTATGTTTTCTCTTGGTGAGGATTGTTTAATTTCATCCGATAATTATCATCATCTTTATCACAAAAAATTATTGATAAATGAGCAAGACAAAGACTGCATTTTTTTGTAGCAACTGCGGACAGGAAAGTACGAAGTGGATAGGAAAATGTCCTTCGTGTAATGAGTGGAATACTTTTGTGGAAGAAGTAATTGTAAAGGGAAATGAAAAGCAGGAAACAGGATGGAAAGAATTTTCAGGATTGAGTGGCGGACTTAAGACAATTTCTTTAAAGGATGTAACCAGCGGAGAAGAAAAAAGAATTGTCACCGAAGATGCAGAATTAAATCGCGTACTTGGAGGCGGAATTGTT
>DASSHD010000399.1:0-3499 GCA_035693085.1 Hanamia sp.
GGCAAAACGACAATTTGGAATGCACCCTTTTTATTTCTCTTCCCGGCCTTATTAAATTATTTTACGTCTAATCCTTTCCGTTAGATAAAATAATAATCGTTGTTTTTGGTTTGTTTACTGTACACTTTTTTAAAACGAGAGTAGGCTTAGGCAGGATTACCCGTTTTGGCATATTATACCAAGTGTATTTTTAATTTAATCCAATGAATCTTATGGTATAATGCCGATATAACAGATTCATAGTACAATTTAGCGTAAGCGAAATTGGACTATAGAATATGTATAATCGGTATTAATTAATTCTTTTACATACCTTACGCCGCGCCGATGAATTGGCCAGTAAAGGGATTTATTTTATAGTTTTGACTTTTGATTACCGATGATTAATTCCGATGCAAACATCTAAATATTTATTTTAATTAAACAAACTATGAACGAAAAAAAGCCTAAGCTTCCTGCGCTGATAACGATATTCGGCGCCAAAGGAGACCTTACCAGGCGTAAACTAATCCCTGCCTTGTATAATTTATATACGGCTAACCATTTGCCCACAACATTCGCCATTTATTGCATTGATTTTTTGGCAAGTGATGAAACCGAATTTAAAGATGAGTTGCTGGCAGGCATCAACCAATTTAGCCGCAATGGCACTGCAGTGGCAAAACAATGGAAAGAATTTTCCGCGAACATTTTTTACATCCGGGGAGATTTTCAGAAACCGGAAACATTCAGCATTCTCAAGGAACAAGCGGATAATTTTGACAAACAGAATCAAAAGAAAGGCACCAGGTTATTTTATTTTGCCACGGCGCCTCGTTTTATTGAAATCATTTCCGAAGGATTGTATAAAAATAAAATTTGCAACCTGGTTACGTTGCACCGTATTGTCGTAGAGAAACCATTTGGCACCGATCTGGCTTCTGCAAAAAAATTAAATCTTTTTTTAAGCAAGCGATTTGCGGAAACACAGGTGTATCGGATAGATCATTATTTGGGCAAAGAGGTCGTGCAGAATATAATGGCATTTCGTTTTGCCAACTATGTGTTTGAACCCTTATGGAACAACAAATACATTGATCATATACAAATCAGCGTGGCCGAAGAGGTAGGCGTAGGCACACGGGGCGGCTATTACGATAGCAGCGGAGCGTTAAGAGACATGATACAAAATCACCTGATGCAATTGCTGTGCATTGTAGCCATGGAATGTCCCGCTGCCTATAAAGCAGAATTAATACGGGATGCCAAAGTAAACGTGTTGAAATTTGTAAGGTGCTATTCAGCCAAAGATGTATTCAAAAATGTAGTTCGTGGCCAATATACTGCAGGCACTGTGAATGATAAGCCTCAGGAAGGTTACCGGCAGGAAGATAAAGTATCGCCCCAATCATCTACAGAAACTTTTGTAGCCGCCAAATTTTTTATTGATAACAAACGCTGGAAGGGTGTACCATTTTTTCTAGCAACCGGCAAATCTTTGCCGAGGCAGGCATCAGTTATTACGATACAATTTAAAGATTCACCGAACAGAATATTTAAAGATGATATTGAATCAAACCGGCTGGTGATAAGCATCCAGCCGGAATTGGAAATAGGTTTGCTTTTTGAAAGCAAAGTGCCGGGGCTTGAGATGAATTTAAAATCGGTTAATATGGATTTTTCGTACCAGCAAGCCTACAAGCAGGGAATACCTGAAGCTTATGAAGCACTGCTGCTCGATGTGCTGGAGGGTGATCCAACTTTGTTTATGCGTGCCGATCAGGTTGATAATGCATGGAAGGTAGTGATGCCCATTTTAAATGCCTGGAAAAAACACCCACTCAAACAATTGCATTTTTATAAAGCAGGTACATGGGGGCCTAAAGAAGCGCTTCGTTTAATAAAACCTTATACTGATAAGTTGTTTCAGTTGCCACTTAGCGAGCAGGGCAAATAGGGGTGCATTTTAAAATGTCGATCTCGATTAAAGGTTGTCAACCTTGCAGATGGAGTTTTTAAATCTGGAATTAAATTGTTGAAGGTTGACAACCTTGCACATTTTTTGCCTTCTTAGGTGTTCCCTTTTTTCAAGTCATCATTTGGAGAGAAGCACAGCGTCTGGTCGCCTGACCAACAATCCAGCGACACGTTTGTGTAAAAAAAACCAACTTAAAAATGTCACACTTCACGGGAGGAAAATGAAAAATCATCTCAAAGTTGGCGCGCTTCAAGGGAGGAAATTGAATTCTTTCTTAGTATGTTGGTACATCCGGAATAAAAATATTCTGAAAGTTCATTAGCCTGTTTATTTAAAATTAAACTGGGTTGTATTTGCGCCACTTGTAAGAAGTGCCCGGCAGATATTTCAGGATGCAAAAGAAAAAGCATAGATTCATAAAGACGTGGGCATCCATCCATAGCCTCCGTCACAGTTTTTGTGCATGTAAAAAAGGAACTTTAATAAATATCCCAAATGTTTTGGATGAACTAAACAAATCAATTACTTTGGACTGGTAAATCTGCTTGACGCAACCGACAATAAAAAAAACGAAAAGAATGACCGTTGAAGATAAAGGCTTTATGATTTTGACAGTTGCGTCTTATTCATAAATACAAACGTTGTGTGTCATGCCCAGACAACCATTTTATAATTGCTATCCAATCCTGACTGACAAACCTTTTTAATTTTTAAATAATGATTGGAACTATAATTACCTACGACGGCAAAAATTACCTTTTCATAGAATATGACAGACACGCTGTGTTTGCATTCAAACGGACTTCGAAAATTTTAGCGTAGAACCAAAAAAATAAAAACATAAATACATGAAAAAAATTCTTACACTCATCATTTGCTTACCAATTTTTTGTTATGCTCAAAAGAAAACAAGTGGTTATGCCCAACTTGGAGGCAACTTAGAAATAAACAAGCCTTTGGGGAGTGGTGGCGGAGGCTCATTTATGGTCGGGCATTTTGTGGGAAATTCTATGTCAATTGGGGCAGGCTTTAATATCATAAAGTTTAAAAATTTAGATAAAGCAACGCCTTCTATTTTCGCCGATTTTAGGGCATATTTTGGAAAAGATTACAAAAAACCAATTCCTTATTTGACACTAACGCCGGGCTACACATTTTTCAACGAAAATATTGATGACAGAGGACTTAGTAGAACTATAGCAAAGGGAGGTTTTTTATTTGGAGCCGGTATAGGATGTATATTTTATTCAGGTCATAGAATAGCCCCGTTTTTCGGAATTTCTTATAATAATTTTCCAATAGTAAATTTAGATAAGGATGGTAACCAAATCGCAAAAAACAATTACAATATTGCTAATATAGTTTTCGGAGTAAAGTTTTAGATAATGAACAACAAATCGAACAACCAGCTTTTGATTAAGATATTTTGACAAGCGATAAAACAAAGAACTCAGTGAGACTAATGGCACGAACACACAACAAAAGGTTTGGCAATAGGCTGGCTGAAGGAATAACAATCGGCTGTAGTTCGCTATCAGCAAT
>DASSHD010000400.1:0-9945 GCA_035693085.1 Hanamia sp.
TAAATTAATCAAGCCTCAATATATACTTGAAGTAGGCACTTTCATGGGCTATAGTGCTTTGTGCCTTGCAAAAGGCTTACAGCCGGCTGGTTTTTTACACACTATAGAACTAAGAGATAAAGATGCCACTATCGCACAAAATTTTTTTGCAAAATCTTCACAGAGCGAACAGATAATTTTACACAGGGGAAATGCGTTAGAGATTATCCCCACGCTTCATTTGCCGTGGGATTTGATTTTTATTGATGCTGATAAAGTAAATTATATAAATTATTACGAATTAACCTTACCGCAATTAAAAAAAGGCGGAGTAATTCTGGCAGATAATGTACTTTTCCATGGCGAAGTGCTGGAAGAAAAAATCAAAGGTAAAAATGCAAAAGCTATAAATGCATTTAATGAACACGTGGCTAAAGATAACAGGATACAGCGGGTGATTCTTACCGTCAGAGATGGCGTAATGATGATCATAAAGAAATAACGAAAACATATTTTTTTGATTTTAAAATAGTTTTACCCTGATGAATAAAACAGCTATTCTTATTTTTTTTTCTTTGATTTCTTATTTTGACTCTTCTGCGCAGACCATGACTGCACAGCAATATATACAGCAATACAAAGGCCTTGCTATCAGGGAAATGAAACGTATGGGAGTTCCTGCCGCTATTACGCTTGCGCAGGGATTATTAGAAACGCAAAATGGCAACAGCGACCTGGTGAAAGAATCCAATAATCATTTTGGTATCAAGTGCAAAAGTACCTGGACTGCTCAAACAGTGAGTCACGATGATGATGCGCCGGGCGAGTGCTTCAGAAAATATAAAAGTGCAGAAGATTCTTATCGTGATCATTCGAATTTTTTAAGAGGTAACAGCCGCTATGATTTTTTATTTCAGTTGAATCCTGCCGATTATAAAGCATGGGCTTACGGCCTCTACAAAGCAGGCTACGCCACAAATCCCCGTTATCCTGAAATTCTGATAAAAAATATCGAGGATAATAATTTGCAACAATATACTATGGAGGCAATAAATGATGTTCCGCATTTTGATGCCTCAAAATATCAGGATGATCCCGAAACTGCTTCATCAACCTCTGATGCAGATCTGGATTCAAATCTTACACAACCTGTCAACCTCACTATTAACGGTTCAAAAGCTTTGTACGTCCCCAAAGGCACGTCATTACTGGCTATAGCAACTGAACATAATATCAATCTTGATAAACTACTTACTATAAATGAACTTACTAAAGACGGCATTCTTGATAAGAATCAGTATATTTTCCTTGAGAAAAAACAGAAAGAGGGCGCCACTGACTATTGTATCGCAGAGCCTGATGAAACTCTTTATGATATCTCTCAAAGATTTGGAGTGATTTTGCAAAATCTCTATACTTATAATCAGCTTACTCCGGATGATTTTATTACTTCAGGAACAAAAATATTTTTGAGACCAAATAATAATGAGAGTGCAAGACTGAATTCTGAAAGTTCATCCACACATCAGGTTCTTCCAAAAGAAAATCTCTATACTATTTCAAAAAAATATGACATTACAGTAAAGCAATTAAAAGAGTGGAATAACCTTGAAAGTAATCATTTGCAAGTAGGGCAAAGTCTCATTATTTCAAAATAATTTATGACCACTTTAAAAGTACACGACAAGGAATTTATACCATATATTAGTTCTTCAGAGATTGAAAAACAAGTGAGCAGAGTGGCTTCAGAGATTAACAGGGATTATGAGGGCAGACATCCTTTATTCATTGCTATTCTCAATGGCGCTTTTATTTTCGCTGCCGATCTTTTTAAACAGATCACCCTGGAAGCGGAAATCGGTTTTATAAAATTAGCTTCTTACAAAGGAGTGAAGTCAACCGGGAAAGTGATTACAGCTATTGGCCTTGATGCAGAATTATTTGGCCGGGATGTGATAATTGTAGAAGATATAGTAGATACCGGTAAAACACTATCTCAGTTTTTGCCGCAATTAGAGCATCATCATCCGGCTTCATTGAAAATAGCTTCATTACTCCATAAACCGGCTGCAATGGTGCATCCGATAAAAATTGATTATCTCGGATTTACTATTCCCGATAAATTTGTATTAGGATATGGACTTGATTATGATGGACTGGGTAGAAATATAAAAGAGATCTACCAGTTGGTTTAGTTACCTTGATGTATAAATAGAATCTTATATTCTCCATTCATTTGGAGAATTAAAGATGAGAATAACGAAAGGAGATAAGTTTTAGAGAGGATTAGTGCTTCGTAAATATTTTGTCATTGTACTCATAGCTGTAAATAAGGATTTATCTTTCCAAATATATTTTTTTGAAAAAGCTGTTCACCATATTTTCTGCTTTGTTTCTTTTTAACCAGGTCTCTGCCCAATATTATATCAGGGGAGATGTAACCGATGCAATGAAGCAGCCGATTCAGAATGTAAAAATTTATATGCCCGAAAGAGGATCTCTTTTTTCAACCGGCACTTCTGGAGGATTTGGTATCCCTACTTCTAATGCAACGGATTCACTGGTTTTTAGCATGGATGGATATGTGACGCAAGCCATTAGAATTAATGCCAGTCAGTATCAACATATAGTTATGCAGGTGCTTCCTTCAAATGTAAATACACGCAAACAAAAACTGGTGTCACTTACTACAGGTTTGTCGGGAAATATGTTTCCTATTTCCTATTATCAGGATGAAAGCTACAATAGCCTCGCAGAAAATGATTTTATAACTTCTAATAATAAGACTCACACTGAGTTCTCGATGAGGATTGATAAGGCATCTTACAGTAATGTGCGCAGATTTATTAATCAAAGCACTAAGGTGCCTCCGGACGCTGTAAGGATTGATGAAATGCTGAATTATTTCAATTTTAATTATGAAGAACCCGCAGGAGACAGTGTTTTCAGATTGGAATCCCAGGTGTCAGACTGTCCATGGGATAAGGATCATCGCTTGCTCTTCTTAAATTTATCAGGGAAGAAATTAAATCTTGATAAAGTGCCTCCATCCAACCTGGTTTTTTTAATTGATGTTTCGGGAAGCATGGATTTGCCTAACAGGCTACCTCTTTTGAAAGAAGCTTTTCAGTTGCTGGTAAAAAATTTAAGAAGCGAAGATAAAGTTTCGATTGTTACTTATGGAGGCACGGTAGGTGTATGGATGCAGCCAACAAGCGGTGCAGACAAACAGAAAATTTCAACAGCTATTGAACAACTAACCGCAAATGGCGACACGCCCGGGGAAGCTGCAATAAGAATGGCATATAAAGTAGCCGAAAGTACTTTTATTAAAGGAGGGAATAACCGTATTATACTGGCCACCGATGGTGATTTTAATGTAGGACAAAAAACTGAAGAAGGCCTTGAGGAATTAATTTCGAATGAAAAAAAATCAGGTGTATTTCTTACGTGCCTCGGCGTAGGAATGGGAAATTATAAAGATTCTAAAATTGAAGTTTTATCAAAAAAAGGAAACGGCAATTTTGCATATATTGATGATGTAAGAGAAGCTGAAAAGGTACTGGTTACCGAATTTACCCAAACACTCTATTCTATTGCAAGCAACGTTTATCTTGATGTAAAATTTAATCCTGATCTTATCAAAGAATACCGTTTGATAGGCTATGATAATAAGAAGAATATTATAGATTCTAAAGATTTTGAACTGGAAGGTGGTGAAATTGGCTCTGGATCCGGTAACACAATTATATTTGAGATAGCTCCTTCGCCGAAAGATTCTGTTCCGGTTGCAAATGAGAGCTTTGCTGATGTTACCGTTCATTATCGGTTACCAAATCAAAAACAAGAGCAGTTTTTAAAATATAAATTTGTAGAAAACTATGAGCCATTTGCAGAAATAAACAAAGACCTTCAGTTTGCGACAGCAGTTGCAATGTTTGGTTTAAAATTAAGCGAATCAAAATATTTTCCTTCTGATCTTGAATGGGATGTTATTAAAAATATAGCTCTATCTGCTGAGAACCCGAATAATTTTCTTGAAACTGAATTTGTAGGATTGATTGATAAATGCAAAACCATTTATTATGAAAAGAAGAGAAGAAGGCATCGGAATAGAGATTGATGGTTTTGTAGTTTCTAATGGTGTAAAATAAGATTTTCAAAAAAATATAATCAGGTAGTTAAAATAATTCAATACCCCATGTTCTTTTCCAGGTGGCTCCTGCGGCCAGTTGATTAATGCCTTCCTTATTTTTCAATTCTCCATTGTGATGAATATTATCCGCTATTCCACACCACGGTTCTAAGCAAACAAAAGGTGCATCTTTAGCAGCCCAAATTCCGAAATAGGGAAAGCCTTCAAACATAAACTTTAACCCATGCGAATCTTTATCAGAATACAGTTTTATCTGTTTACTGCTGATGTGTTTTAAAACTATGGCATCATTATAAAATAAGGAAGATTTGAGATGTAATTTTTTATCATCAAGCAGCAGGGTTTCGGTACTGTCGTTTGTTAAGCCATTATCCAACAGAAAGCGTTTTAAAATGGTATCGTTGTCAAATGCCAATTTGTAATCATCATATTTCAGCTTATCATTTAGCGGTACCTTGAATGCAGGGTGGCCGCCAACAGAAAAATACATATCATCATCATTTACATTCTGCACAATATAGCTGCAATAAAGTGTATGCTGTTTGATTTCATATTGCACCTGAAAAATAAATTGAAACGGATATACAGCAAGTGTGTCAGCAGTGCTGTGTAATGTGAAGATGGCAGAACCGGAAGAAGTTTGTTTTCCTTCAAACATTTTATCTCTTGCGAAACCATGGCGCGATAAATGATATTCTTTATTTTCAAAAATATATTTACCGTCTTTTAATTCACCTATTATAGGAAATAGCACAGGCGCGTGTTTGCCCCAATAATTTGGATCAGCCTGCCATAAATACTCAAGACCATTTAATTTTATGCTTTGCAACTCAGCGCCCTTTTCATTTACTGTTGCTATAAGATTATCATTTTCTATTTGTATCATTCTGCAAAATTACAAGCATTTCTTTTCTCTTTTGAAAAAGGACAATGCTAATAAGATAATCTTCTGACTCATGCAGAGTGTGGCGGGATGAATTTTTTTGAGATTCCTGTTTAAACAGTAAACAAGGAAATAAAAGCGATTTCTGTTTTTTCTATCAATACAATAAAAAAAGAATAAAAGTTTATTGCAGGGAAAGCGGGTGATTACGAAAAAAAACTACTAAAATTCTTTTTCACCAAACTCACTCTTAGGCAGCTTGCTTTTAGACGTAAATTTATTCAGGTTAAAACTTATGTTTAGCATGATAACATCTGTTTCATAAATATAATTGGTAGTTGTATAAAAATCATTACCACCCGTAGTTATTCTTTGCCGGTTACTTTCCTTCATACCCAAATCTATATTTTACCATTGCAAGGCCACCGTAAACATATTATTCATAAAACTTTTCTTTAGGGATAAATTGGGTGAAAGAAATCTTGAATCCTGTCCTTGCGCTGTAGGCCTTTTAGAAAGATAATTCACATTTCCCTGTATGCTCCACTTATGGCTCAATTGAAAATTGGTATTGCCATTAATTGAATAAACCCACGACTGATTATCAAAACCTGTATGCTAAGCGGAATGTTTGGTTGACACCCCCTCCACGCATTACTTTTGCTAAAACCTGTAAAATCAAAAATATGCTACCAAAAGAATTAACTGGCGATCTTGTAAAACGCATTTCTACTATAAAAGGCCAGTTAGAGGGCATTGTGAGGATGCTTGATGAAGATACAGAACCTGATAAAATACTAATCCAACTTAAAGCTGCCGACAAGGGTTTACAAAAGACGCATTACCTGATGATGGATGAAGTTTTTAGAAAAACGCTGGCCCTTAAATTAGTACAGGTGATGAATGCCTGCCCCGGTAATTGCCAGGACGCAGAGAAAATTGCCTTTATGAAAGAACAATTTCCCACACTTGAATTTGGCGAATTGACAACTAAAATGAAAGAGATAAATGCAATTGATAAACGTTTGGAGCAGTACAATAAAAAAAATCGAAATAAAGATTTGGAGAACACCCCCTGTGCAGCCTCATCTTTGTGTTACAATAAAAAATTATAATCATGAAAAGAAAAATTGAAGTATTTACCGCGGGCTGCCCCGTATGCGAGCCGGTAGTTGCAATGGTTAAATCAATCGCATGTTCAGATTGTGAAGTTGAAGTATTTAACCTCTCTGATAAAAATAATACAGCGAACTCTGGTGATAAAGTAAAAACTTACGGCATCAAAGTATTGCCTGCTGTGGCGGTGAATGGAAAACTTTTATCCTGCTGCCAAAATGCAGGCGTATCAGAAACTGAACTAAGAAATGCAGGAATCGGGCAACCCCTGTAACTTGTAGCGGTAGTAAGCTCAATCCGTTTTCGGCACGGACTGCACGCCCTATGCGTATGTCGTGCCGGAAGGTCTAATAAAAATGGATTGGGTACAAGCGGCTACGGTGAGCTTGAACCAAGGGAAAGCCTTTATTTCATTAAACCCCACTTACCGTTGCCGTTCTTCAAAAAGGAATTAAAAACAATGGGTTTTCTTTTAGATGCTCAAAAACGAATGAAGACAAAGAAGCGAATACACAATAAATCCAGTGGACAAACAAATAATCCGGATTCCTGTTTTTTAAAGTCCAATCCCCGGTTCCAACCTGTAATCCTTAAATCTTGAAAACCTTTGCTCAGGCAAAAATAAAAATCTTCATTATTTATTGGTTTACTATGGAGGTTATTGTTCAGCCGTAGTAGTCCAATTTAATCAGGCATAATCAAACAAAGCCATAAAACCAAAGTCCATGTGGAGTTGCATGTGGCAATGCATTAAAGTTAATCCCGGATTATCTGCCGTAAAATCAAGATCCATTTCCTGGAAACCTCCCAGCATGGCCACATCTTTTATGATACCTGCTGTTGGTTTACCACCAATTTTTGTAATCTCAAAACTATGCCGGTGCAGGTGCATTGGGTGAATATCGTCAGAAGCATTTCGCATGTGCAGCCTGTACCGCTTTCCTTCTTTTAAATGAAACATGGTGGGCATAGCAGCCATGTCAAAGGCAATGCCGTTGATGGTCCACTTGTTGAATCCATTATCGGCGCTGTTTTGCTTGGCAAAGATCATGTCAATTACTTCATCCGGCTTTGGCACTCGGGTATCCTTTTTGCCGAACAAATGGTAATCCCATTTGAATGGTTTAGGTTGAATCCATTGCGGCTTGACTTTTTGATTGGCGTATTCAACTACGATACCCATTCCGTTTCCGCGGTCATCATCAGATAAATCTCCCATTACCCATACGCCGGGATTTTTCATTTCTACAATGGCAGATATACGTTCCGCTGTTCCAATCCATAACACATGCACTTCCGCAGGATTGGGCACCAGGTTGCCATCAAGGGCTACCACTTTAAAACTATGGCCGGGCAATGCAAGGCTTCGCATTTCAGTGGCGCTTCCATTGAGTATATGAAAAAGTACCCGCTCTCCCTGCTTTACACGGACCGGCTCGCCGTGCCCAAGCTGTTTTCCGTTTATGGTAAATATTTTATAACCTACTTCATATCCTTTTGTTTTAATAGCAGATTCCTTTTCGGCTTTTTCCTGCATGGCAGCTAAATCGGGAAGAGCCTCGCCGGAGAGGAAATCCGAAGCCATATCGCCTCCCCGCATAAAGAAAGGCTCAAATTCTTTAAGCACAATAAATTCTTCCCGGTCGTAATGGCCATATTCAATCTTATTTTCAGGTTCTATATAAACCGGACCTACCTGGCCGTTATACTGGCCGGCACTCAGGTCATTCCCAGCCACCACATGTGTATGATAAAACCTAAACCCTGAAGGCCTGGGCACAAAAATCTCGCGGCGCATTCCATGTGCAGGAATGTAAGGTGTCCTTTCTTCTGCGGCGCCATCCACGTCCGGCGAAACGAACTGGCCATGCCAATGCAACTGTTCCGGCGTATCCGTGTCGTTATAAATGTCAACTATGGTACGCTGCCCTTCCTTAAAACGAAGCAATGGGCCTGGAAACTGCCCGTTATAAGTAGTAGTGGATAAAATATTTTGCGGGCCAACTTCAATTAAACCCGTTCCAATACGCAGGGTATAATCTGCACTTTCATTTTGCTGATCCGATTGTTTAAATTGCTTTGCAATATCAGGGTTCTTTTCATTTATTAGTTCCGTGGCGCTTGCAGGAAAAACAGCGGCAATCGGTATTACCGCTCCGCCCCATTTTAAAAATTTTCTACGATCCATTTTTAGTGATTTTTAAAGTTATGAATGGTTTTCTTTTGTTCCTATGTGTGGACATTTTCAGGATTCATTTTTGGAATTAGTATTATAAGCGAAATAATACCGATAAGTGAAAACCCGGCTCCATAAATAAAAACAGCCGAATGGCTTACCCTGTCCCACAACTGGCCGGCTACCAAACTGGCTAACAGCCCTGTTAAACCTACGGTGGTGGCGTACCAGCCGATGCCGCTGGCTCTTAAATGCTGAGGTACAAAATCAGCAGCCATTGCTTTCCCTACCGAACGGAATATACCCTGATACAATCCGTAAAGAATAAATAAACCACCGACAAGCCATAAGTTTTTAGTAAAGGCAAAGCCTATATAGGTAATCAAAAAAATAATGAATGAAAGGAGCAGCATATTTTTCCTGCCCCATTTATCAGACAGATGCCCTGCAGGATAAGACATAAGTGCGGCAACCAGGTTAAAAGCTGCGTAAATAAGAATCGTTTTCTCAAAAGAAATACCCAGTCCCTTTGTCTGAAGAATTAAAAACGCATTGCTGGAATTACCAATACCAAATAATGCGGTGGCTATTAAATATTTCCGGTATCCTGCAGAGAACCGGCGAAATCCAAGATCAATTTTTACTTTTGATTTTACCGCTACTTTTTTTTCTTTAACCAATAAAATCATCAATACTGCAAGGCTGCCCGGAATGATAGAGAGATAAAATAAAGTACGCAAATTAACTTCCCAAAGAAAAATAAGCACCACGGCAACCAACGGCCCTATAAAAGCGCCGAGATTGTCTCCGGCGCCCTCCAGCCCAAAGGCTTTTCCCCTGTGCTTTTCGTCGGTGGAAGAAGCTATCAGTGCATCTCGTGGCGCAGAACGTGTACCTGACCCAAAACGATCCATAAACCGCGAACCCAATACCAACGGCCATCCTGTGGCAAACCCCATTAACGGTTTTGAAATAGCCGAGAGTGTATAACCAAATAAAGCCATGCCTTTTCGCTTCTGCCATTTATCTGAAAGGCTGCCCGAAAAACCCTGTACCATATTTTTAGTGGCTTCTGCCACTCCTTCTACAATCCCCACAATGCTGCCGCCTGCCTTCAGGTTTTGGGTTAAGAAAACAGGCAACACCGGGTAAATCATTTCAGAAGAAATATCAGCAAACAAACTGGTGAGGGCTAATAAAAATGTATTTTTTGTTAGCCCTGAAAAAAACTTATTATGGGACCGGGCCACTTTCATTTTGAAATTAGTTGCTCATTTTTTTTACGGAATAAAATATGATCCAATGAATAAAAGCCTCCTCCGGCCATCAACAAATAAACCAGGCTTAAAGTCATGGCATAATCGGTTCTGTATTCATGAAACATTGGAAAAAAACCTTTAGATACCAGGATAGGCCATTTAGTATAAATAAAAGCAACTATCATATCAATCAAAAGCGGGATAGTGGACAATTTTGTTTTTAGGCCGAGTACAAGCAGGGTGCCAAATACAATTTCAACAACTCCCACAAAAGGCGACCAGAAAAAAGAATATGGAATCCCAAACTTCAGAAATCGCCCTACCCCCAGTTGATCTACATACAGGAATTTTTGTATGCCTTCCAGCAAAAAAGTAA
>DASSHD010000401.1:0-7534 GCA_035693085.1 Hanamia sp.
GGGAATGATCAAGTTTAGATCAATTATGTGTAAGGTTCTCCTTATACTGAATGAGAAGAGCCGTGTGAGGTGAGAGTCTCAAGCACGGTTCTGTGAGAGGCTCGGGCTGAGATGCCCTTGCCTACTCGACAAATTATAAAATGTCAGCCCATCTCCAAATTTTTAACAATTAGGAAAAGTTTTATCCTTTCGGTCATAGATACATTTTCAAGTGAAGATTATTCAAGATATGCAACAAATCAGTTCTCAGCATATTAAATCATATTTTCAATGCCCTAAAAAGGCGTCTATATTATTATCTAATTCTGTCGTTGAGCAATATGCCCAAACTGACTATGAAATTTTGATTAATAAAGCTAAAGAAAAAGCAATTGAAACATATTGTAAAAAATCAGGGGAAACTCAATTTTACGAGGAAGGCATTTTCAGAAAAGGCCCTCCCGCTATTTATAACACTAAAATAAATATTCAAGAGTTCAATTTTGATAGTAAACTCTTACTAAAAAAAGAAGGTAAATCATTGCTTGGAAAGTTTTATTATGAACCGGTTATTTTTATCGGCACTAATAAAATTGCTTTAGAGAATCGAATGGAGTTGACATTTCTCGGATTCTTATTGGAGAAATTGCAAAATACATTTCCTAGGGAGGGCGTTATAATTGACAAACATGGTAATCAACATCGTGTTGATCTTAGCAAACTTAAAAAGCTAATAAATCCAGCGGTAGCAGAAATTCTGGATTTTGACGAAAACCCGCCCAGATTAATGCTCAACAATCATTGCACCCAATGCCCATTTAATATCTTATGTAAAACTCAGGCGATAAAAGAAGATAATCTCACACTTTTAGACAGGATTACACCTAAGCTAATATTGAGGTTTGAAAAAAAAGGTATTTCTACCGTTAAACAGCTCTCGTATATCTATAAGCCTCGTAGAAAAAGTAAACGAGCAAAAAATCCCAAAATTTCTTACGCGCCAGAATTACAGGCGTTGGCCATTCGAACAGAAAAAACATACATCCAAGCACTACCCACACTTGAAAGAAAATCCACTGAAATTTTTTTAGATATTGAAGGTATCCCGGATGATGATTTCTTCTATCTCTTTGGCATTTTACTTTATGAAAACGGCAAACAAGTCTATCATTCATTTTGGTCCGACACGTTAAAAGAAGAGGAGATCACATGGCGAAAAGTCATAAACTACATTGAATTGTATCCAGAAATCCCCATTTATCACTATGGAAGTTTTGAACCTTTCGTTTTCAATAAATTGTCGAAAAAGTATAAAACCGATATTCAAAACGTCAAAAAACGATTCATAAATATTAACTCATCCATTTTTGGGAAAATATATTTTCCTACTTATTCAAATGGACTTAAGAATTTATGTCAGGCTTTAGGAATGAAATGGTCCCATGAAAAAGCATCAGGCTTGCAAAGCATCGTGTGGCGAAACTATTGGGAAAATGGTCAACATGAATATAAGAATTATCTACTTACTTACAACGAGGAAGACTGCATTGCATTAAAGATTCTGACCGAAGAATTAACCCGGATTCAATTAACCGCAGATGTATCCACGGATGTTGAATTTGTACAAAATCCAAAAAAAATAGCATCTGAAATAAGCAATGGAATGCATAATCAGTTCAATTTAATTTTAGAATTAGCACATCATGATTATGACAGAAACAAAATTAAAATTAATTTACTGAGAAATGAAACAACTAAAATTAAGCAGGATAAAAAGATAAAAAAAGGAGATAACTGGTTGGGTAAAATTATTGGTAAGCCTAATAAATCCATAATAGTTCAACCCGATAAATATTGTTTCAAACATAATGAACGACAATTAAATAAATCGAATATTAAAACCAGGAGAGTAATATTAGATCTTGTTTTTAGTAAAAAGGGAGTGCGAAAAACACTAACTGAATACATTGGACATCATGGCTATTGTCCCATTTGCAATAACTCGATTCCTCCTCTAATTATCAGGCAATTAAGCAGACAATTATATGGACATAACTATAAGGCCTGGTATGTGTACCAAAGAATAGAGATGCAATTGTCATTTTCAAAAATCAACCAGTTTAACTATGAGATAATTAAAGAAAAAATGGGTAATGCATACGGAAGTGAAATAATTAAATCCTTCAGTCAAAATTATGAGGACACAGAGAAGCAAATTATACAAAACGTACTTAATAGTACTTTCATTCACGCAGATGAAACCACAGTTAGTATTCTTGGCGAAAACCAATATGTATGGATTTTTACTACTGATAAACACGTCATTTTCAAACTTTCAAGAAATCGAGAGGCTTCTACAGCCATTGATTTTCTTAAAGATTATAAAGGCATTTTGATTTCTGATTTTTTTTCAGGCTACGACAATGTTGAATGCTTACAACAAAAATGTTGGGTACATTTTATTCGGGATCTCAATAATAGTTTATGGGATAATCCTTTC
Organism: Hanamia sp.; assembly: GCA_035693085.1. GTDB lineage: Bacteria > Bacteroidota > Bacteroidia > Chitinophagales > Chitinophagaceae > Ginsengibacter. The sequence continues at coordinate 2,480 of DASSHD010000401.1, forward strand.
GACAGGGAATATGAAAATTTTGTTTGTGAAATTCGAAATTTAATTGTGCCAATTATCCAAGCTACTGACGAATATGGCCTTAAAAAACATTTTTTAGCAAAATATCAAAAAACTATTGATAAATTTTACAAGTTGCATATCGACAATAAGGTTTATAAATCAGAACCTTGTAATTTATACCAAAAACGATTCAAGCGCTACCGAAATAGTCTATTTACGTTTATTAAACATAATGAAACTAATTGGCATAACAACCCTGCTGAAAATGGACTTAGGCATATCTGTGTACAAAGAAAAATATCAGGTTCTTTCGGAGGTAATCAGTTTCCGTATTATTTAAGAATGGTCAGCATATTGCAAACTTGTAAATTACAGAACAAATCTTTTTTTAAATTTTTACTTTCAAAAGAAATGGATGTAGATAGTTTTAGTGGAAAAAGCAAAGTATTTTGACAGCTCTAAGATTTTAAACAATTCTTTTTAACCTTTCCGATACTGGGACTTAATTCCCTTTACATAAAAACTTAGCATAGTCAAGTAAGCAACGGGATTTCACCCCCAATGTTGGCGCAAGAATGAGGAAGGAAAAGAGTGACGGCCTTCTTTTGCCATGTTACAGATAGTTGAAATATCTAACGGGTTAAACTTATTTTTTTAAAAACTTGCATTTTGGAAAGCTTGTAAATCTTGCTAATCAAGTTGGAAGATGGAGAACGAGAATTTTTAACGGGAGTTACATATTCGATTTTAACAGGAAGCTACGAATCAATATCAGTCCTCCACATGGGGGATTCCAGCAGGCGAACAAATATCAGCTTTTTGTATTTATCTTCGGCTTTGGTTTTTCAACCTGCATGGCGATAGACAGGTCGGCTGACGTTCGGTTTATCCCGTAAGTGAAAACTTCGGGGGCAAAAAGTTCATTGAATGCCTGCGCAGCAGCAAGCCCTAAGCCTTAGCGGTAATTTTACAGAACAAACACAGTAAGTAATGGCCCTTAAAAGAGTAATTTATAGTGCAACAGGATAAGAATGACACCAAACAATAACACTAAAAGTAGTTTTACAAAAAAGGCTGCTTCATTTGCATCTATAATTTTAAAAGGCCTTGGACAAATTATGCTTCAGGAAAACCAGGTTACTGGTTTCCTCTTTTTGGTTGGTATTTTTTACGGCTCATCCATAATGGGTTCTGCTGCACTTTTAGCAACAGTTTGCGGCACTGCAACTGCATTCCTTCTAAAATACGATCAATCAGAAATTGACAAAGGGTTGTATGGATTCAGCGCCGCTTTGGTAGGTGTAGCGTTGATGTTATTTTTAAAGCCTGTCGTTTTAAGTTGGATATTAATTATTATTGGTTCGCCATTGGCAACAATAATCCAACACTTTTTTATAAAAAGAAAAATACCCGTATTTACGCTCCCTTTTGTTTTGGTTACCTGGGCAATCATTTTATTTACCCGAATTAATTTCGCCGATATAATGTCAGTCCGGCCACCCGTTATTGTCTCTACAATCAATAACCTTGATTTTATATTTAAAGGTTATGGGCAGGTGATATTCCAGGACAACCTGATAGCTGGATTATTATTTTTTATCGGAGTATTTATCAGTTCGCCAATTGCAGCATTGTACGGATTTGCAGGAGGAATACTGTCTGCTATTATTGCGTTCAATTTCTCTGTACCAATCAATGATATAAACATTGGACTATTTAGTTATAATGCTGTATTATGTGCCATTGTGTTTGCGGGCTATCAAATTAAAGATGGCTTGTGGGTTTTGCTTTCCGTACTCTTATCTCTTTTCATTAGTATATTAATGCTAAAGTTTAATGTTATACCGCTCACATTTCCGTTTGTCCTGGCCTCTTGTGTTACGCTCTTTTTTTCAATAAGCTTACTTTACAATCAAAAAGCAAATAAGATGTAGTTTATCTTCGGCTTTGGGTTCGCTTCCGGATAGCTATCGGGAGGGCTGTCGTTCGGTTTATCTGTGAAAACTTTTGGGGCGAGAAGTACATTGAATGCCAGCGCAGCAAAAAGCCCTGGGCGTTGGTGGAAATTTCATCAGCACTTTACAAATATTGAAATGAAAAAAATAAAAGCAGGTTTTATCTTATTTGCTATAACCGCGACTTTAAATTCTTGTTTAGTTACAACTGCTCCCAGGTATCATTATTTTATTTCTGCCAATAACATTGAAAAAGACAGTATAAAAGTTACAATATTTAGTACGCCGAAATACAAAGATTATGTTGTTACAAATACTGAATTAAATGCACAAGTACTTATCAAGTCTCCAATTTTTGAAAATCCTAATGAATTCTATTTGATGCAGAATCAGGATTTCTTCGAAAAAAAAGCAAAACAATATCAAATTGCCAAAAGAGATGGTAAATATTATCAAACTGACGATTACAAGAGTGCCACATTGAAAATAATTAGCAAAGGGGACGAAAAAGTAATTAATTATAAAATATCAGGTGACTAAAAATTTCTGGAAACATTTGGATCCGATGGAAGCCTGGCTAAAGCGCTATAAATGAGCTGTGATACATCTTTCAGCGATAATTCCGGCTGAAAAATTCTCCACTGAACTATGAATCAAAATCTCAACTATTTGCCCGTTTATTGTAATTTTGTTCCGGGCGAACAGTTTAATGAATGCCCAACCATCCAAGACCCAAACGATAACGGCAAGGTACCCAACCAGTTCAAAGTTTAATCATTCAAATTAAAACATAATACCATGATTAAAATTTCAGAAATCGCTCCGGATGTGTACAGAATTTCGGTATTCGTACAAGAAATTAATTTGCAGTTCAATCACTTCCTGATTAAAGATGATGAACCTATGCTTTATCATGCCGGATTAAAACAAATGTTTCCTGTATTGTTGGAAGCAGTAAGTAAAATTATTCCACCTTCGCAAATAAGGTGGATCGGCTTTAGTCATTTTGAGGTGGATGAATGCGGCGCGCTTAATGAATGGCTACAGGTAGCGCCGAATGCCGAGGCTGTGTGCAGCGAGGCAGGAGCCATTGTTAATATGACTGACTTTGCAATAAGGCCGGCACATCCGATGGCAGGTAATGCTGTATTAAGCACAGGAAAATACAAGTATCGATTTATCAGAACTCCTCATTTACCACATGGCTGGGACGCAGGGGTGCTGTTCGAGGAAACAAATAAAACGTTGCTATGCTCTGATTTATTCCATCAAAACGGAAATGTAGCAGACATAACAGATAAAGACATTCTAAGCTCGCATAAAAATTCAATGCTCGAATATGAACACGGGCCGTTAATGGAATATACACCTTATACGCATAATACTCCCAGGCTGCTTCATGCATTGGCAGATCTTAAACCAAAAACGCTGGCAACCATGCATGGATCTTCCTTTTATGGTGATTGCGCCCAGGCATTAACAGATCTCAATTTAGTGATGAAAGAAATCTGGGGGAGCGAGGATAAGTAGCAATGAAAAATCGAAAGCCTTCGGAAATATTAACCCTAGGCCACCACTGGCATTTATGAACATATAATCCTGGCAGGCGTGCTATCAATGAGACGTGGTGCATGTTTCAGCAGTAGCCCGGGGGGTGAAAAAAATTTTAATGAGTGATAGAATAAACAATGAACTTTTATTTATAAGCCAGCCTATCAACTAGCAGGTTTGACCCTGCAAGCATTCGGGATTCCCGGAGACCGGAATTAGGTTCCGGCCCTGCATAATTGCGTGGCCGTTAAGTGCAACGTAAGAAACTGCGTCCATTTCATAATTTTGCGTCTTTACAAAAAGACAATAAAATGGATATAGAAAAAGTTATAACAGAATTTAAAAAGGAGTTGTTCGTTTTTGTGCGAAAGTACATTAAAGACGAAGATAACGCCAAAGACATCCACCAGGAAATCCTGATAAAAATATTCACCCACCATCATACCTTGAAAAAACAGGAGAGTCTGAAATCGTGGATTTATCAAATTGCCAGGAACAGCATCAAAGACCACCTGAGGCGAAACAAAATCCATTTTTCAGAGATGAATGACAATCTAAAAGATGATGAATTGCTACAGACCGAAGAAGATGATCTGTTGCCTTGCATCAAACCCTTCATCAACCAACTTCGGCCTTCTTATAAACAAGCGATAGAGTTCACCGATTTGGGCAACAACACCCAAAAAGAACTTGCCGAAAAACTGAACATCAGTTATTCAGGGGCAAAATCCACCGTGCAACGGGCAAGACATCAGCTAAGGAAACTTTTCAACCAATGTTGCAATATAGAAGCAGACAAATACGGTTCTATACTTGCTGTGACTCAAAATTCCGGATGTTCCTGTTCGTAAACTGCGTCCCTTTTCAAAAGCTTCGTCTTTAAGTTGAACATTAAAATTTTAAAAAAATGAACAATTTAAAAGACGAAATCAAAGAAGCCTGCACAAGTGTAGTAACTCAATCAAACAAAACATCAGGCTGCTGTGGCGGAGCGCCTGTAAGCAATGAAAATTCCTGTTGCCAATTAGACGAAGAAAAAAAAGCGAAGGGCGAAAGCGGCTGCGGCTGCAATACAACAGCAAACAGTTGTTGCGGCACAGATGCTGAACTCAAAGGAGGTCAGCGAGAATTACGGCAACCTGCCGGTCTATAATCCGGACGCAAACTGTAGTTCATTTGTGGTATTCCCTGACTTCCGTAATTCAGGCGTTTAACCATTAAGTATTAAAGTGAATGGAGAGAAATAACCCCGCACCACGAGTGCTTTCACATCACCACTGACGGCAATACCCGAAACGTCCGCCCCGTAGCAATAATAAAATTCAATTATGATTAAAAAGAAAGAATCGGCTAGCGAAACGAAACGAATTGAAACATTCAGTGATGGCGTGTTTGCTATTGCAATTACTTGATATTCTTGACATGAGTACCCACTGTTCCTGCGATGGAGACCCATCTTTGAGAGAGCAGTAATTATAAGAACTTTTATAAGGTCAAATATACATTATGAAGTTAAGTTTCCGGGTATATTTTTTTCTTTCTTTTTGAT
>DASSHD010000402.1:0-2618 GCA_035693085.1 Hanamia sp.
ATCCTCTTGCGAGGTTCGTGACACACAGTGCATTTCAAATTGTCTTTAAAGGTGAAAAGGTTGCCATTAATTTTTTAATTTTAGAATGAATTTCAAATGGCATTTTCCTTTTATCAATAATTGATAAATAGTCTCAACAAAAATATCAAATGGAAATGAGGAATTACTTCAATAGTGAATCACTTTCCAAAAAGTTGGATACCCCACCCACTTACTGGCTCACGCGCTTTATGATTCTTCGCCTGCTGGGAATTGTGTATGCAGTGGCTTTTCTCGTAGCAATAAATGAAATCGTTCCTCTCATCGGCTCTGACGGGCTTACACCCGTAAGCATTTTTTTGAAACAAGTAAAAAATGCACTGGGTTCAACAGGCGCCTGTTTTATGCGACTTCCTTCCCTCTTTTGGTTTGTCCATTCTGACACATCCCTTGTTACTGTATCATGGATCGGTTTTGTACTTTCTTTAATTGTTGTGGCAGGTTATGTAAACGCGCCTATACTTATTATACTTTGGTTTCTTTACATGTCCATTGTTCATGTGGGGCAGGACTGGTACGGTTACGGCTGGGAAATCCAACTTACAGAAACCGGCTTTCTCGCTATCTTCCTTTGTCCATTGATCGAGATGCGCCCGTTTCCCAAAAGGGCGGCTCCGTTTACAATCATCGTTTTATTTCGCTGGCTTATCTTTCGTATGATGCTTGGTTCCGGATTGATCAAGATTCGTGGAGATGAAGTTTGGCGAAATGGAACGGCACTATATTATCATTTCCAAACGCAACCAATACCAGGACCACTAAGCCGATGTTTTAATTTTTTACCGCATATTGTTTTAAAGGCAGGCGTTTGGTTTAACTTTCTTGCAGAATTGGTTGCGCCCTGGTTTGTTTTCTGGCCGCGTATTGCCCGTCAAGTTGCAGGTATCATAATCGTATTATTTCAAATAACTCTTATCCTTAGTGGTAATTTATCTTTTTTAAACTGGCTCACTATCATCCCGGCGTTGGCTTGCTTTGATGATGGCTGTTGGTCAAAAATTCTTCCCCGCGTTCTTGTAAACAAAGCTAAAGTAGCCAACGATAATGCTGTACTATCACGCCATATACTGACTACAGCATGGATCGTTACCGCCCTCGTCGCAGTTCTCAGTATTCAGCCGGTATTGAACATGCTGTCTCCGGAACAAATTATGAATACTTCTTACGATCCTTTTGATTTGGTAAATACGTATGGCGCTTTTGGAACTGTAGGTCGTGAACGGATGAATGTAGTATTTGAAGGAACAATGGATGAAAATCCGGATAGCAGCGCCGACTGGAAATCATATATCTACAGAGGATTACCTGTTGCTCTTAACAAAAGGCCACCACAAATTGCTCCCTATCAGTTGCATTTAGACTGGCAGATGTGGTTTGCTGCTATGGATTCGCCTGATGAATATACCTGGACTTTCAATCTCGTCTGGAAATTGCTTCATAATGATCCTAACGCTGTAAGCTTGTTTGCAGACAATCCATTCCCGAGTAAGCCTCCACGTTATATCAGGGCAGTTTTGTATCGTTATAGTTTTGCAAAGCCTGGTAATCCCAATGGCCTTTGGTGGAATCGTGAGCGGATTGGGCTTTGGCTACCTGCGATGTCCGTAAATGATACTACACTTGTTTCTTATTTAAAAGGTATGGGCTGGATCAGGTAATTGAGAAACCGCGATGTCTTTGAAAAACAGAAAATATAAGATCAGCAAACCTACCGGTAGCAGGCAAACAAATGTTAATGATTTTGATTTAGCCATTGTTTTCAGTGGCATTTTCAGTCACAAAATTATCGCTTAAAAAAATAATCGGGCCGTCTCGCTTATTCCGGCAAACCCCGATTTTACTAATGTGTTAAAAATTTTGATCAGTAAACCAACAAAAATCAAGGATTTTTATTTGACTTTTTTAATCTTGATTATTTATTTTAAATTATGTAACCTGAATAAAAATTATGTTACCTTGTTTAACAAAAAAAATTTCCGGATAGCTATTTAACTTCTACGATATTTTTTTTGTTTCATTTCAATATAAAATAAAATTATTTTTTAAGAGATTTACATAATCAAAATCATTCTCTATTTTTTAATAATTATCAACCTTTAGTTTTATGAAAGAAAAAGCTTACAACAAAAACCTTGTTATAATAATTGCTGCGGTTGCCGCTACCGGCGGACTTTTATTTGGATTTGATACCGGAGTTATTTCGGGAGCGATTCCCTTTTTCCAACAGGATTTTCAACTTAGCAACAGTATGGTTGAAAACATTACCACGGCAGGATTAGTCGGAGCGGTAATCGGCGCTATGTTTACGGGAAGATTGTCAGATATTTTCGGAAGAAAAAAAACAATATTGGCTGCGGCCATCATTTTTGTTTTAGGTGCAGCCTGGTCCGGTTGGGCTCCTAATCCGACTCTATTAATTATTTCACGTTTATTTATCGGGCTGGCCATTGGTATTTCTTCCTTTTCGGTTCCTTTATACATTGCCGAAATATCTCCCACCCACATACGCGGTCGTTTGGTATCGCTGTTTCAACTCCTTATTACAATAGGTATCCTTGTTTCCTATCTTAGTGATCTTG